>CALASU010000269.1 GCA_937888765.1 uncultured Clostridia bacterium
CATCAGATCCTTCAGAAAAGCATTTACATCTCTGCGATTTTTGATATTCAGTGGTGCGGATACTTTTCCGTAAACTCTGTGATTGACCAGCACATCGACCACACAGCCGCCAAGATCAACGATGGTATTCAGTTCTTCCTCTGTGCGGGCTTCATCATGGCAGACCTTGAACAGACGTATGCTTTCGGCAGGACTGTCCAGAATATACCCGCGGGCGGTTGCCAGAATATCATGGCCTTCTCTGCGTAAAAGTGCAATATCCTGTACCACTACCTGACGGCTGACCCCTGTTGCTGTTCCGATTGCAGCACCCGAAAGAGGAGTAGCGGATTCACGAATCAATGTTAAAATTTTCTTGCGCCGTTCTGCTCCTGTCATGTTGCTTTCACCTCATTGTAAATACATTTCATTTCTGCCCATTTCTCTGTATATTGTAAACGAGGGGGTATCTTTTTGTCAAACCCCAGTCTGCCGGAAAGAGGGAATAAATGGGATTTTAAAATAGTCATTTGTTCAGTTGTTAAAATATCTTAACATCCATTGATGAAAAAATTAAGAAATGGTAAAATTATTACAAAAATACTAGGGGGAACTGTATGAAGGATTTAGCGATTGCACCTATGAAAGTCATGGTTTCCATTGTGGAACGCGGACAGGGGCGAAATATGATGGATTTGTATCATCAGCAGGCAGTGAAAGCACAGAAGAATTTTTCGGGATTACCGTACAGCAGGAAAAGGAAATCATTGCCATCATTGCACCAAATACAAAGAGAAAAGACATTATGGAAGCTATCTATAAAAACCATGGTCTGAAAACAGAAGCGAGAGGAACAGTTTGTTCTCTGGCGATTGAAGATATGGTGAAATTAGGTTAATGCAGACGATACCCGAAAGGGTATCGTTTTTTTGATTCTGGGAAAGATAGGGAAAAGGGGGTGTGCAGGTGCGGGAAAAAATATATATCTGTTCCTATGAAAAGCAGGAAAAGACAGCGGCAGAATATGGGATTTCTCTGGAGGTTCTGGAAGAAGCAAGGCGGTTCAGTTATGTGCGGTGTGATGTATTTGAGAATTTTCTTTGCATCAGTCTGGAAATGCTGGATTTTCGGGAGCTTCTGCTGAGTCGGGGAAGTGTGGTGCTGTATCTGGAAAAAGAGAGGGCATTTTTCTTTACTTCAAAGGAGCAGGAAGTGGAGCAGATGCTGGAAAGCTGTATGGAAAAACTGGGGGAGCGGCTGACGCTGAGCAAACTGGTCTATGCCTTTCTGGAGATGCAGATGCAGGGGGATGCAGAAGCCTTTGATGCCATTGAAAAAGAGATTCTGGAGCTGGAACAGGCGTTAATTACGGCAAAGAAGCGGGATTGTGTGGTGGAGATCATTCGGCTGCGGAAAAAATTGATGGTTTTAAAGAAATATTATGAACAGTTTCTGCTGCTGCTGGATATACTGACAGAGGAGGAGATGGGGCTTTTTGAGAAAAAGAAATCTCTGAGGCTGCTGCAAAGAAGGACAGAGCGGCGGTTTCAGAATGTGCTGAATCTGCGGGAGGCGGTAACGCAGGTGCGGGAATCCTATGAAGCGGAGGTAGATATCAGCTTAAACACGACAATGAAGATCGTGACGGTGGTTACGACGATTTTCATGCCGCTGACGCTGATTGTGGGATGGTACGGCATGAATTTTGAGATGCCCGAATATGACTGGACACATGGCTATTTCTTTGTGATCGTGCTTTCTGCGGTCTGCATATTGGCAGGGATTATTTTTTTCAAAAAGAAACACTGGTTTTAAAAATATACAGTATACATGAAAGAAAGACGGCATACAGGAGTTTTTTTGGAAAAAGTGTTGACAGATTTTTTCAGCGTGCTATAATCAATACTATATTTGAAAAATATATTTTTAACGTGTTGATGAGGACAGTAGTCCTTTCCTGATGCCGCAGAGAGGGATCGTAAGCGTTGCTTACATTGGTGTGAGTATCCTGCTCGGGAAAGTGTATGAAGACCACCTCGGAGCGGCTTTAATACAGCCCGGTGATTCCGTTATCATCAGAAATGAGTGGTTTATTGAAACAATTAGGGTGGAACCGCGGGAGTATGCGCTCTCGTCCCTTTTCGTAGAGGAAAGTGGATGATGGGCTTTTTCTTTTGCTCAAAAACATCTGCTTTCATAACCATTTATCTTTATAAAGGAGAGAAAATACTATGAAGATTACACTGAAAGACGGCGTAGTAAAAGAATTTGACAACGCTGTATCCGTACTGGAAATCGCAAAATCCATCAGCGAAGGTCTGGCAAGAAACGCTTGTGCAGGTATCGTTGACGGCGAAGTAAAAGACCTGCGTTTCGTTGTAGACAAAGATGCAGAAGTTTCTATCTGCACATTTGAAGACGAAGCTGGTAAAATCGCTTTCCGTCACACAGCATCCCATATGCTGGCACAGGCTGTAAAACGTCTGTACCCCGAAGCAAAAATTGCAATCGGTCCCGCAATCGCTGACGGTTTCTACTATGACTTCGACAGAGAAAAAGCATTCACACAGGAAGAACTGGAAGCTCTGGAAGCAGAAATGAAGAAAATTGCGAAAGAAGATATCGCAATCGAAAAATTTGAACTGCCCAGAGAAGAAGCAATCAAATACATGGAAGAAAGAAACGAACCCTACAAGGTAGAACTGATTCAGGATCTGCCCGAAGATGCTGTTATCTCCTTCTACAAACAGGGCGACTTCACAGACCTGTGCGCAGGCCCTCACCTGATGAGCACAAAAACAGTAAAAGCAATCAAACTGACAAGCGTTGCAGGTGCTTACTGGAGAGGCTCCGAAAAGAACAAAATGCTGTCCAGAATCTACGGTACAGCTTACCCTAAAGCATCCGAACTGGAAGCATACCTGACAATGATCGAAGAAGCGAAAAAACGTGACCATAGAAAACTGGGCAAAGAACTGAAACTGTTTGCTCTGCTGGATGAA
>CALASU010000270.1 GCA_937888765.1 uncultured Clostridia bacterium
TGAGCCCCCTGCAAAATTCAACGCAGGTGCAGATGTGACAGATTCCATCGTTGGCAGCGGTACCATTTTCGAGGGCAAGGTAGAACATGCTGTAATCTTCCGTAAGGTTCGTGTAGAAGCGGGCGCTTTGGTACGCAATTCCATTGTGATGGAAGGGTGCGTAATCGGCAAAGGTGCTGTGATAGAAAACGCAATTTTGGATAAGGATGTTCATGTGTCCGAAGGTAAGGTAGTGAAAGGTGCTTCTTCCGAAGACCCTGTGATCCTGAAAAAAGGCACAAGAGTATAATGACATATTTGAAATAGAAAGAAGCGGGAGTTTCCCGCTTCTTTTTTTAGTAAAAGCGTATATTGAATTTTAGGACAAAAAATGAGAAAATATATAGATATGTGGAGATATTTGCGAAAATGGCTCCATTTGACAAAAGAAAACATATCATAAAAACAAGAAAACATTCACACCTTTTTTACTGGTGAGGGAGGTCGTATACATGAATCGTTTAAAAGCAATCATTCTGGCGGCGGGCGAAGGGTCTCGTATGAAATCCAAAAAACCCAAGGTACTGCATGAAATTCTGAATAAAACAATGGTGGACTATGTAATCGACACAGCAAAGAACTGCGGTGCGGGTGAAGTCTGCGTTGTAGTAGGTCATAAAGCGGAAGAGGTAAGAGCAGGCATTCAGGATAAAGCCGTTACATTTGCCCTGCAGGAAAAACAGAAAGGCACAGGCCACGCTGTTATGATGGCAGGCGACTTTATCGAAGACGATATGGAAATGCTGATCCTGTACGGCGATACACCGCTGATTACAGGCGAAACACTGTCAAAACTGGTGCAGGCACACAGAGAAGACAAACACAGCGTAACCGTTGTTTCCGCAATTCTGGATGATCCTACAGGCTATGGCAGAATCGTGAGAGATGACAGAGCAAACTTCCAGCGTATTGTAGAACACAAGGATGCAACAGAAACAGAACGCTTTATCAACGAAATCAATACAGGTATTTATATTTTCAACGGCAAAGCACTGAAAGAATCTCTGGGCAAGCTGAATAACAACAATGCACAGGGCGAATACTATTTAACAGATTGTCTGGAACTGATCCTGAAAGCAGGCGGCAAGGTAGAAGCGATTGTGGCGAAGGATGCACAGGAATTCTTCGGCGTAAACTCTCGTGTACAGCTTGCGGAAGCTACACAGATTATGAAAACACGCATCAACCGCAGACATCTGGAAAACGGTGTAACGATTGTTGACCCTGAAAATACTTATATTGGTGCGGATGTAACCATTGGTATGGATACAGTGATCCTGCCCGGCTGTGTGCTGGAAGGCAATACAGTAATTGGGGAAGACTGTGAAATCGGCCCTCACTCCAGACTGACAGATGTGAAGCTGGGCAACGGCGTAAAATTCCAGAGCTCTACAGCAATCGAATCCGAAATCGGCAATGAAACAACAGTAGGCCCCTATGCCTATATCCGCCCCGGCTGCCATGTGGGGAAGGACGTGAAGGTGGGCGACTTCGTGGAGCTGAAAAACAGCGCCATCGGGGAGGGCACCAAGCTGAGC
>CALASU010000271.1 GCA_937888765.1 uncultured Clostridia bacterium
CTGTGTTGTTTCCAGAGGCAGCTGTACGAAGTTTTCTTCAGGATTTTCGGAAACCATACCCAGATTGTCAATCTTGCCTGCATAGTTATCCCAGTTACCAGCCTGAATTTCTGTCAGGACTTTATCAACTGTTGTAGCCAGACCCTTCATAGCGGATGTTACTGTCATGCCTTCACCGTAGCTGTCGATGATCGCTGCCTGGTCGGAGTCAACACCGATCATTTTCTTACCTGCTTTTGCTGCTGCTTCTGCTGCAGATGTGTAGATACCGCCGCCGCAAGCAAATACGATTTCAACGCCTTTGCTGCCGAACCATGTATCCATGTAAGCTGTGATGTCAGCATCGCCGTAGAACTGACCGCCGCATACATATTCCACTGTTACCTGGTCGGAGATACCCAGTTCTGCTGCTGCTTTATCAGCACCCTGAACAAAACCGTAACCGAAACGTGTTACTGCGGGTACAGCCATACCACCCAGGAAGCCCAGATGTTTGTAGCCCAGATTTACTGCTGCATAACCAGCCATGAAACCGGACAGTTCTTCCTGATATGTACACAGATATACATTTTCTTCATTATAGTAGTCTGTTACATTCCAGTTTGCAGGATTGTAGTCATAACCTTCGCCTACACCTTTTTCACAGATGTCACCAGCAGATACGTCCATTGCAACGAATTTTACATCGGGGTACAGTTCAGGCTGTTCTACAATAACACCTGCAAACAGGTAACCGGGCATTACGATTACGTTTGCGCCGTCTGCAACTGCCTGATCTACACTTGCATTACGAGCTTCGTCAGAGTCGCTTGCAGGTTTGTAGTAGTTGAATTCTACACCGTTTGCTTCTGTCCAAGCCTTACATGTTGTATAAGTTGTCTGGTTAAAGCTCTGGTCTGTAATATCGCCGGAGTCAGTAATCATCGCAACTTTCATTGCTACATCGCCAGCTTCGGGAGCTGTTTCTTCAGCCGCCCCGCCGCCGCAAGCAGCAACAGACAGAGCCATTACGCCTGCCATTAAGATAGAGAGTAATCTTTTTTTCATAGTATCTTCCTCCTATACTATTATAAAATTTATACGCCAACCACTGCGTATATCAAGTAACATTATGTCATATTTTTCTCTTTTTTCATAGGTCTTTCCCTCTTTTTTTTATGAAACTGTTCTCTTTCATTATATTCGCACAATTTTTCACACTGTTTTTTGTCCATTTTTTATATTCATAAAAATCCTGCCAGTGTATCATACATTCCATAAAAACATCTGTACACAACAGAAACCTGTATTATATTTCATTCTCTTTTTTATAGCTTTCCCAAAAAAGAAAACCCCATTCCTTTCGGAACGGGGGAAGATACAACACCCTCGAGCATATCCCGCTTTTCCTTTTTTGGATTATGCACGGTTCATATGCTCCAATGCGTTATTTGCTGCAGCCTGTTCTGCTTCTTTTTTGCTTCTGCCGCTGCCTTTGCCGAGGGACTTGCCCTCATGAGTTACCTCTGCCACAAATACTTTATTATGGTCAGGGCCCT
Organism: uncultured Clostridia bacterium; assembly: GCA_937888765.1. Lineage (GTDB taxonomy): Bacteria > Bacillota > Clostridia > Lachnospirales > Anaerotignaceae > Anaerotignum_A. The sequence continues at coordinate 1,539 of CALASU010000271.1, forward strand.
GTTCATCTATAATGGTATACCGCAGGGGAACTTTGCTGATCTTCTGAATGACTTCCTGCAGATGGGTCTTGCAGTCCAGACTGCGGAAGTTGCTCTTTGTATGCTCAATACAATCTACCATAAAGCCCATCACATAGGCTTTTGCCGCATCCATACCACCGTCAATGCAGATTGCGCCAATGATCGCCTCAAAAGCGTCGGCAAGAATAGAATCTCTGTTTCTGCCGCCTGTGCTTTCTTCGCCCTTGCCAAGAAACATACATCTGCCAACGCCCAGTTTTCTGGCAAGCCCTGCCAGAGAACCCTCGCAGACAACAGCCGCTCTGAGCTTTGTCAGCTCGCCCTCGGGCATCTGCGGGAAATGGCGGTACATATATTCACTGACCACCACATCCAACACAGCATCGCCCAGAAACTCCAGTCGTTCATTGTTTTCATGTGTACCTTTTTTGGTTTCATTGGCATAAGAACTATGTGTCAAGGCAAGAATCAGCAAATTTTTATCCGAAAAACGGTATCCCATCTTTCGTTCAAATTCTTCCAGATTCAAATGATTCATCTCTTATTCTCCGGCACCTTCTACCAGTTCTTTGATGTAATCCAGTACATCGCCTACTGTTTTGATGCTTTCTGCTCTGTCGTTGTCAAATTCGATTTCAAATTTTTCTTCCAGTGCCATAATAATCTGGAACAGTTCCAGAGAGTCTGCATTCAGATCTGCAAATGTTGTGTCGGGTGTCAGATTTGCTGCGGGCTGCCCCAGCTGTTCTGCGATTACGCTCAGTGCTAAAGATTCGTCCATGTTAAAATACCTCCGTATCTTGATATATTTCTTTTCCTACTATACTCCATTTCCCCATTTTTGTCAGCAAAAATGATGGAAATTTATAAACTTTTTTATTTTGCTTCAATTTTATCTTTGATCTTGCCAATGATATCCTGTTCGGTAAATACCACACACTGGCGAACAGCATTTTTAAACGCCTTTGCATTAGAACTGCCGTGTGCTTTTACCACAAGGGATTTCAAACCGATAAAAGGCGCACCGCCGATTTCATCGGAGTCAAAGCGTTTTTTCACTGCTTTAAAAGGTGTTTTCAGCATTGCCGCCGCGAATTTATATGCCCCCTTTGTGATTTCTTCCTTCAGTACATCCATCATGGTTTTTGCAGTCCCCTCGGACAGCTTCAGAATGGTATTGCCAACAAAGCCGTCACACACAATGACATCTGCTTCGCCAAAAGGAATGTTTCTGGGTTCGATGTTACCGATAAAGTTGATCCCCTCTGTTTTTTCCAGAATTTCATAGGTTTCCTTTGTCAGTGCATTACCCTTTTCTTTTTCTGCGCCAATGTTTACCAATGCAACCTCGGGATTTTTGATCTCAAAAATATTTTCCATATATACGGAACCCATTTTTGCAAACTGCTCCAGATACTGCGGTTTACAGTCCACATTTGCACCGCTGTCCAGCAGGAAAGAGAAGCCTTTTTTATTGGGCAGACAAGTCCCCAGTGCAGGGCGTTCCACACCTGCCAGACGGCCCACAATAAACAAAGCCCCTGTCAGCAATGCTCCTGTGCTGCCTGCGGAAACAATGGCATCCGCTTCGCCGTTCTTTACCATATTCAGTGCAACCACCAGAGAGGAGTTCTTTTTGCGGCGGATTGCCATAGTAGGCACTTCATCCGTACCGATCACTTCTTCTGCATGTACAATGGTAATGCGTTCCTGATCATACTGATATTTTGCCAGTTCTGCCTTGATTTCTTCCTCACGGCCTACCAGTTTAATATCCACATTCAGTTCCTTGATCGCTTCAATCGCCCCTTTGACAGGCTCTGCGGGTGCATAGTCCCCGCCCATCGCATCCAGTGCCACAATGATTCTTTTTTCCATATCTGTTTCCACCTTTCTGTGGGAATTTTCAAATTCGTTATTTTAGTTTAACAAATTTTTCTCTAAATTACAATGTTATGTCTTCTGAAAGCATATTAAAAAACTTAGGAAAAATTTAATTGTATCCGCATATATTCTGTGATAGGATGAAAAAAAATGTAACTTTTTCTAACTTTAAGGAGGGAATTTTTATGTATCAGATTAAAAATTTTACCGAAAATGACGACATCCGCATTGTAGACGCAAACGGGCCTTTTACCGTAATCGAATACCTGCGCGATCTAAGTGTCACACCCGAAAATGCACAGATGGCATATTTCGCAAATGAAATGAACGTGCGTAAACGTCAGGTAATCTGCGATATGTCCAAGGCAAATGTAACCGTTCAGGCAGGGGCTATGCAGTGGATGGTAGGCGATGTAAACGCAACCACAGGTATCAAAGGCGTGGGCGACCTGTTCGGCAAAGCGATGCGCGGCAAGGTTACAGGCGAATCTGCTATCAAACCCGAATATACAGGCACAGGTACGCTTGTATTAGAGCCTACATACAAACATATTCTGCTTCTGGATCTGGCAAACTGGAATGGCTCTGTTGTACTGGATGACGGTCTGTTCCTCGCTTGTGATTCCGCTCTGAAACAGAAAGCCGTTATGCGCTCCAACCTTTCTTCCGCCGCTCTGGGTAACGAAGGGCTGTTTAACCTCGGTCTGACAGGCAACGGCATTGTATGCGTAGAAGCCCCCTGCCCCAAAGAAGAGCTTATCGAAATCACATTGGAAAATGATGTACTGAAAGTGGACGGCAACATGGCAATCGCATGGAGCGGCAGTCTGGAATTCACAGTGGAACGCTCCGGCAAAACACTGATTGGCTCTGCGGCTTCCGGCGAAGGTCTGGTAAATGTATACAGAGGCACAGGCAGAGTCCTGCTTGCTCCTGTTCTTTCTTGAGGGACTCCGTCCCTCAAACTCCCTGCAAGGGGGATAATCCCCCTTGACCCCTATACGCAAAAGCATTCGCTTTTGCCGAAGAACTTCGATTTGCTCGCCGAAGGCAAATAAAAAGTTTCGGTCAAGCCTTTTTATAAGGTAGCGGGAAAGATGTCCCGCCCGCCGAAGGCGGCTTTGCGAAGCAAAGTACTGAAAGTGCGAGTGGGGTTCGGGGCAAAGCCCCGCAAATCTTTGTCACAAGCGGGTTTTTGAAGGGGTTTGGGGAAACTTTTCCCAAGAAAAGAAAGTTTCCCCAACAAAAAAACAAGCCAGATGGCTTGTTTTTTTTATCTCTTATATTTTTTCTTCATACGGATATCGTCCCCAAAGAATTTCATTGCCGTATATTCTCCGATCAGGCGGGACATTACACGGTCGGAATACTGTTCCATCAGTGCTTTGTAATCCAGATTAGTAGAAATCACAACAGGCTTTTTATGCAGTTTTCTGTCATTGATGATGCGGAACAGCTCAGATGCCGTAAACATCGTTGCAAATTCTGTCCCTAAGTCATCAATAATCAGTAAATCCACATTTAACAGCTCTGCATCCCAGTCTGTCTGTTCTTCTTCAGCATCACGATGGAAGCGCATCTGTTCCAGACGTTTGAATAACTGCCCGGCAGTCAGATACAGCACCGTTTTGCCCTGTTTTAATATAGCCTCTGCAATGCAGTTGCACAGAAAGGTTTTTCCTCTCCCCGCTTCGCCATACAGCAGCAGATTTTCCCCTACAGGATTTTCCACAAATTCCATCGCCTTTTTTAAAATTTTCTCAGCCTGTCCTTTCGGAGAAATGCCCTCTCCTGCCACCACTGCATCAGAGAACAGGCGCAGATCAAAGGTATCAAAGTTTTCCCTCTGTATCACTTCCCGCACATTGGACTGGTCGTACAGCTTATCCATGATCTTATGCTTCATACAGCTGCACATTTCATTTTCGATATATCCCGTATCCTTGCAGGCTTCGCAGACATATTCCACTTTCAGCAGGCTCATGGAATAGCAGTTTCTGACCAGAAGTTCCATTCTTTCCGCTTCCAGATGCTGCTGTTCCTGCTTCAGCTGTGCCACAGTCTGTTCCACATTGGCGGGATTTTTCAGCACCAACTTTGCCGCAGATACCCCAAGAAGAGAAAGCTCCCGTTCAATTTCTTCCAGTCGGGGCAATTCCTGATAAAGCTTTGCTTTTCGTTCTCTCAGCTCTGCCGCTTTCTGGGTACGCAGGGCATCATATTCCCGCTGTACTTCTCTGTAAATCTGTGTTCTCGTTGCCAAGTCCTGTCCCTCCTGTCAGTTTTCTTACTTTTTGCTTACCATTTATCACGCTGTTCCCGTTCCAGCCGTTCCAGTTCTTCAAAGTCCCAATCACTCTGGGTATAATTGATGAAACGATTCTGCCTGGGCTTCGTGGGTTCTTTCTGCACCGCTGTAACCGCGGTCTGTTGTGCCGCTTTGCCTGCAAGAAAGGCTTCATCCAGCTTCGCAATGTCCTCTGCCGTTTTTACGCCCTTTGTATGCCAGTCCTCAAAAATCTTATTGGCATACCGAAAGGAAACCTTTCCGATCTGCGAAACGGTACGTTCACACCCGATTTTTACCACATCAATCGGCAGCTTATACTCCCATACCCATTTTTTAATATAGCTTTCTTCTTCCTCTGTCGGGGTGCGGCTTGCCTGTCCAAATGCCTGCATAACGGCACGCATCCCCGATGTACGATATTCAATATATTCCGCCGCCTTATCTACGGTATTGATACCGTCTTCCGACCAGCTGATTGCCACTTTTTCAATGTACCGCATTCCCCTGTTTCCATTTGCCGTACAATAGGAAAGCAGCAGTTCGATCACATCCAAGGGCAGTCCAAGCCAGTCATGGAAGCTGAAAATGGTGCTCATATCCTGATGCCCCAGCAGTTTCCCCAGTTTCTGCTGTGCCGCACGAAATAACTGCTGTACCTCCGCCTGTTTCTGATATTGTGCCATTTCCGCAGGGGAATACACAGGTTTCGCAGAAGCAGCCAGCAAACGCTTTGGCTCTTCCTGTGCAGCAGATTCTTTTTGCTGTGCTTTTCTTTCAGGCTTTGCTTCTGTGCCGACTTTGGGTTCTGTTTTTGCTTCCGTTTCCTGCAAGCTCCCACGATCCAGCCAATATGCCCATGCCCGCAGCACATCGCTTTCTTTCATATGCAGCTTTTCGGCGACCTTTTTAAAATCCTGCCCGACTGCAAGCATCATCAGATAAACAGCTACATCCGCAGGCTTTGCCAATGGCACTTCCTGCTCAATAAACTGTCTGCTCAGTATGATTTCCTCCGACATATTTCCTCCCCCTCTCGTTTTTTTCGGTATCTTTTAGTATACCATATTCTAAAAGACAAGAACAGAAAAAAATCCGCCTGTTTAAAAAACAGACGGATCTAATCTTATTCTTTGTCGTTTTTATTTTTGATATGTGCATTGAAGTAGTAAATGATAAAGCTCAATACAATGATTGTCAGAATCACAACTACGATAATACCGGAATCCTTAAAGCTGATAAAGATCGCCAGCATACCCATCAGCAGGCTGATTGTGTACATAATCAGTACCGCCTGTCGCTGATTGAAGCCATGATCTATCAGTCTATGGTGCAGATGCCCTCTGTCCGCCTGCATGATGGGCTGATTTTTCGCCATTCTGCGCAGCATCGCAAAAATGGTATCGAAAATAGGCAGACCCACACAAAGCACGCTGACAACAATCGCCAACAGTGCATAGCCCTTGAATACCCCCAGAATACTCGTTACCGCCAGTACGAAGCCAAGGAAAGTAGAACCTGTATCGCCCATAAAGATTTCAGCAGGGTTGAAGTTTCTGGGCAGGAACCCCAGACAGGCACCCGCCAGAGCCGCAGTCAGTACAACCGCAGTCGTAGAACCCGTCATAATACAAAGCACCATCAGGCTCAATGCGGCAATCGAAGTAACCCCTGCCGCCAGACCATCCAGCCCGTCGATCAGGTTTACCGCATTGGTTACACCAACAATCCAGATCAGTGTGATGGGAATGCTGAACGCCTGCAGTGCTGTTGTCATGGGCCACAATACCACCTGTATCCGTGTACCGGACAGAATAACGATCAGTGCCGCTACCATCTGCACACAGAATTTCAGTTTAGCAGGCAGATTTTTCATATCATCCACCACGCCCAGACCTGCAATCAGCAATGCACCCGCAAGAAAGCCTACAAACTGCTTTCCGCTCATGCTTCTATCAAAATAATATACCATCAATGCTGTAATCGTAAACCCAAGTACCATGGCAACGCCGCCCATACGGGGCATCGGTTTTTTATGTACCCCACGATCCTTTGGATAGTCGATTGCACCGCATTTGATGGAAAGCCACTTTGCAAAGGGTGTTGCTACCAGCGTGATTGCAAACGCACAGGCAAAAGCGGCAATGTATAACAACCAGTTATGTTCAGTCAAAACGAATCTCTCCTCTTTCGGCACAAGGCCTACCGGAACTTTCCGTAATACTAAAACAGGGGGCAGTTCTGCCCCACTGCTTTCTTTTTTCTTTGTTTCTTATTTTGTACCGAAGATACGGTCACCCGCATCACCCAGACCGGGAACAATATAGCCATGTTCATTCAGCTGACCATCATATGCCGCTGCATAGATGTCCACATCAGGGTGTGCTTCCTGCAGGCGTTTTACGCCATCGGGAGCAGCCAGAATACACAGGAAAATAATGTTTGTCACACCTCTTTTTTTCAGTGCTTCAATCGCCATATCTGCGGAGCCGCCTGTTGCCAGCATAGGATCTGTCAGCAGTACTGTTCTTTCCTGCACGTCAGCAGGCAATTTGCAGTAGTATTCCACAGGTTCCAGTGTTTCTTCGTTACGATACAGACCGATGTGACCGATCTTTGCTGTAGGGGTCAGATTCAGAATGCCGTCTGTCATACCGATACCCGCACGCAGAATGGGAACAACTGCCAGTTTAGTATCAATTGTTTTACAGATTGTTGCAGCAATGGGTGTCTGCACTGCAATATCTGTCACAGGGAGATCTCTTGTTGCTTCATAAAACAGCAGAGAAGCTACTTCCCCAATGATTTCACGAAATTCTTTTGTACCTGTTTCCTTATTTCTCAGCATCGCCATTTTTGTATGAATCAGGGGATGCTCAGATACGAACAATTTGCTCATTGTATGGTTCTCCTTATAAAAATCATTCTTCAATCTGTTCAATTCTTCTGATATGGCGTTCATCATTGGAGAAAGGTGTTTCCAGGAATGCTTTTACGATTTCCAGAGCCAGACCTGCACCTGTTA
>CALASU010000272.1 GCA_937888765.1 uncultured Clostridia bacterium
CCATTGCAGTGCTGAAAGAAGGCTCCCGCCCTGTGATTACAGAGATTGAAAGTTTAGTTTCCACTTCCTTTATGCCATATCCTTCCCGTATCAGCGAAGCTATGAAAAAAGATACGCTGAATACACTGCTTTCCATACTGGAGCAGAGAGGCGGTATTAAATTGTATGACAAAAATGTTGTCATCAAAACGACGGGTGGTCTGGTATTGAAGGAACAGGCGGCAAATCTGGCGGTGCTTATGAGTATTGCATCTTCTGTCTATAATACGCCGATTCCGTCTGACTGGGCGTTTCTTGCTGATGTTGGGCTGACAGGTGAACTGAAACGAGTCCCTGCGATGGAAACCCGCATCAGGGAACTGGATCGTATGGGCTTTGCGAAAGTTTTTGTTCCTACGGGCGGTATACGACAGATCACATTGGAGCATACCAAAGTGGTAGAAGTAAAAACCCTTGCGGCATTGCTTTCAATCGTGTTCCCGAAAAAACAAAAAGCGTAAATTTACCGAAAATGTCTTTATACTGTATACACAAGTGTTTCTTCTGAGAAACTTAACGACTTTTTGGTTTACGAACGCAGAATACTGTATTATAATATGGATTATCTATCCATTTGGAAAATAAATATTGCTGGAAACATTCACGCCGAAAGGCGTAATAAAAATAAAGAATAGGAGGAATGAACCCATGCAGGAAGTACAGATCAGAAAGTTTAAAAAGGTACTTGTAGCAAACCGCGGTGAAATTGCGATTCGTGTTTACCGTGCATTGAATGAATTAGGAATCCAGACAGTTGGTATTTTCTCTAAAGAAGATAAATACGCACTGTTCCGTACAAAAACAGACGAGGCTTATATGCTCAATCCCGAAAAAGGGCCTCTGGACGCATATCTGGATATTAAAAATATCATCAAGATTGCAAAGGCAAAGGGCGTTGATGCCATCCATCCCGGCTATGGCTTCCTGTCCGAAAACCCTGAATTCGTAGAAGCCTGCGAAAAAGAGGGCATTGCATTCATTGGCCCCGATGTGGATGTTATGTATAAAATGGGGGATAAGATTTCTTCCAAAAAAATGGCGATCGAATGTGGCGTGCCCATCATCCCCGGCGTTGACTATGCCATCAGAAATCTGGATGAAGTCATGGAAGTAGCGAAAACAATCGGCTACCCTGTTATGCTGAAGGCTTCCAACGGCGGCGGCGGTCGTGGTATGCGTATCGTAAATAATCCCGAAGAAATGCCTAAAGTATTCGAAGAAGCAAGAAACGAAGCGAAAAAAGCATTCGGTGACGATAAAATCTTCGTAGAAAAATATCTGCGTGATCCCAAACATATCGAAGTTCAGGTTCTGGGTGATAAATACGGTAACGTTGTTCACCTGTTCGACCGTGACTGTTCCGTACAGAGACGTCATCAGAAAGTAGTAGAATTTGCCCCTGCTTTCACAGTAAGTGATCCTGTTCGTGAAAAAATTCTGGCTGACGCTGTTCGTCTGTCCAAACATGTAGGTTATAAAAATGCCGGTACTCTGGAATTCCTGGTTGATGCCGATGAAAACTACTACTTCATTGAAATGAACCCTCGTATCCAGGTAGAACATACAGTATCCGAAATGGTTACAGGCATTGATATTGTACAGGCGCAGATTCTGATTGAAGAAGGCTATCCTCTGGATTCCCCCGAAATCAATCTGCCTTCTCAGGAAGATATCCACTGCAATGCGTACTCCATTCAGCTGCGTATCACAACAGAAGACCCTGCAAACGGTTTTGCACC
>CALASU010000273.1 GCA_937888765.1 uncultured Clostridia bacterium
TTTTATTTTAAAAGATAAATTAATGATACTGATGTATGAGAATTTGCCTTTTTTTGATTTTTTCGCGCATCTGCGTTGCTTCCTTCTCTGAAACGATCTCATCAGGATGTAAAAATACAGAATAATCCTCCTGAATTTCCGCCAAATTTGCTAAACCGGCCTCGCAAAAAAACACAACAGCCTCTTTGTTTTCGTCACTTATCATATCAAAATCAGTGATAAGGCCACTCCAAGGACTATACTTGTCCCCGTTAGGCTGCCACGTCCACAACGAGAGATTATTGCAACCGTTTCGCTTAAGGGTTTTTGTTGCAATACGTAAATTTGATACACTTTTTAGTTTTGCATTATACACAAGTTCTGCTTGAGATTCTTCGGAAAATTCCCGCTCGCCGCTAATGTTGCATAAGATTTTTGCAGCATCAAGCTGTGTAGTTTCGGGAAAATATATGCTACGTAGTAATTCATCTTGTGTAATCTCTTTGTATAAAAGAGAATAAAAAGCTTGACGTGTCATGCTTTCTTCTGTAGAAGCTGAAGGAGATGTTTTTACAGTTTCTTTTGAGCAACCGGCAAATAAAAAAATTGCTGATATACTCAAGGATAAAGAAAGCAATGATGCCAAAAGCTGTGACTTGCATTTTCGTAAGTCCATTGAATCACCACCTTGGAGCAGGAGTATAACACGGATAAAATAGTAGTTCAATACGGGGAATTGTGGTAAAAATGGAAAAATTATCCATGTTTTCCATTTATATCATCAGCATAATAAAAGAGTGTGTCAAATGAGTTTTTTTCGGCAGATAGGTTAAATGATTTGTCACCGAGTATGTCAAGAAGACTCATTTTTATACCTGCACGGTCCATTATTGGACTAACGTCGGGGATGTAGTCGTATTTGGATGTTTTATTTTCACTATGATTAGAGTTGCTCGTTTTGACACACCACCGCAAATTTTTTTCTCAATATATTATATATACGCAATTGGTATTTTGACCCATTTTTGGCAATAAAAAAACAGAAAAAATTTTTTTAAAAAAAATAAAAAAATCTCAAAAAAAGGGTTGACAATGGTTTTTCTATTGTGTATAATAACGCTCGCCGCTTGAGAAAATCCCCAAGCGAGAAACGAGAAGCTTCGGCCTCATGTGGCACGATTGAAGAAATGGATTCTTACAAATGGAAGTTTAGCTCAGCTGGGAGAGCATCTGCCTTACAAGCAGAGGGTCACAGGTTCGAGCCCTGTAACTTCCACTTTTTTTATTTGTTACAGACTCTCCTGAAGATCGGGAGAGTTTTTTTATTGCAAAGGAGTGAAGAAAATGCAGTCTAATTGTGAAACCTGTATGTATTTTTTGTATGATGAAGAATTTGATGAATATTATTGTGAAGTCAATCTGGACGAGGATGAAATGGAAAAATTTCTGACAGACAGCTTTCAGGGAGGCTGCCCCTACTATCGTCTGGAGGATGAATATAAAACTGTAAGAAAACAGATGTAAGCCGATGCCGAAGCATCGGTTTTTTATTTCCTTTGCTTTCCATGGAAAATTCCCTTGCACTTTTTGTCGAATTCCGTATACTTGTAAAAGAGATAAAAATTGACTTTACTGGAAATGTGGAAGAAATCATCAAAGGTTGGGGATAAAGTGAAAGAAAAAATTCAAGATTGGGGAAATGTGATTCTGCGGGCGGCAGTGATCCTGTTGGTGCTGTTTTATTTTTGCTGGCCGGTGCGGATCGAAGGCAGTTCGATGGAGCCTGCCATGCAGGAGGGGGATCTGGTGCTGACAAGCCGTTTTTTGACTATGGCAGGCGGCTATGAAAAAGGCGATGTAGTGCTGTTTCGCTATTTTGAAGATGGCAGTAGCCGAACGGTAGTAAAGCGCATCATTGCAACAGCAGGAGATGAGATCGAAATTTTGCCCGAAGGTGTGATGCTGAATGGAAGTCTGCTCGAGGAAGCCTATACAATGGGCGAAACCTATGGCTTAGTAGATATGAAAATCCCCGAAGATACCGTATTTCTGATGGGAGATAATCGGGAAGAAAGCTATGATAGTCGAAATATGGGCGTGATCGCTGAGAAAGATTTGAAGGGAAAGGTGTTATTTCAGAAATAGAGAGTTGTTTCAAGCTCTCTTTTTTTGTACATAAAATTGCTTTCTTTTCATATATTGGCATAGAGAAAGGTTTTTATGACAGAAAACAAAGGGGGCATGGAAGTGGATAAAGAAACAATGGAGATGAAGTGGAAAGAACAGATCGGACAGCAGTCCACCCAGATTTTGCTGGAGGGGGATATGATTGTACCCGACAGTAAGCCGGATCTGAAAGAAATTTTGCGGTGCAGCGGCACAGTAAAATTGAAAGATAAGCGGGTAAACGAGGATAGGGTCAGTTTTTCGGGTGAAATGGAAGTAAGTGTATTGTATGGGGCAAAAAATGGCGAACGGTATCTGTATGCCATGCAGTCTGTTTTACCCATTGAAGATTTGATACATATGGATGGATTGGAGAAGCATACAGAAGTAACACTTCAGACGGCTGTGGAGCATCTGGACTGTCAGATCATCAATGACAGAAAAATCAGTATTCGGGCGGTAATTGAGGTACTGGCAGAGGCGATGCAGGAAAAACAGGCGGAAATTCTCTGTGATGCGGATGCAGAGGGACTGGAGGTTCTGAAAGGTACTTTGCGGATGGAACAGCAAACGGCAGAACTGAAAGATCGTTTTACCGTAAAAGAAGAACTGATTTTGCCTGCGATGAAGCCTGAAATCGGAGAAGTTCTCTGGGAAGAAGTTTCTCTGACAGAACAGGAAATCCGCCCGATGGATGGTAAGGCAATGGTGAGAGGGAATGTAAAGCTGGAAATGCTCTATACAGATTTAGAAGGGGCAATCGGCAGTTTTTCTGAGAAGATTCCATTCAGCGGATATCTGGAGGACAGCGGCATGGATAGCAGAACACTGCTGAATGGCATGCTTTTGATTGAGGATGCAAAACTGACCCCCATGCCTGATGAGGATGGGGAAATCAGACAGATTGCGGCAGAGGTAATGGTCGGAGCAAATCTGCAGGGGCATGAAGTGACAGAACAGGAAATTTTATTGGATGCCTATGCACCTAAAAACACAGTTCAGTTAGAACGGGAGCAGATTCTGTATCCGATTACGGCAGGAAGCGGGAAAAATCAGTTTATGCTGAAAGAACGGATACAGCTGGAACATGGAGAACAGCCGATGCTGCGGGCTGAAGCCGTCTGGGGGGATGTGCGGCTTGCAGATGCGGCAGTAAAAACGGATGCTGTAGAAGCAGAGGGTGTTTTGTCGGTGGATATTCTGTATGATTGTGCAGAGGACTCAGAACCGATCTGTATGCTGCATCGGGGAATTCCTTTCAGTCAGACGATGGAGCTGAAAGGCGTACAGGATGGCGATGAAGCGAAAGTATCCCTGCGGCTGGAAGAGGTTGATTTTCAGATTTTATCGGAAAGAGATGGGGAACTCAGGGCAACACTTACCATGGAAAGTACAGTCAGCAGAGAGCAGACAGCGGAAACGGTTACGGATATTGCTTTAACGGAGGAACAACCGGATTGTGTGATGGCGGGGGCTGTGATCTATATGGTACAGCCGGGGGATTCATTGTGGACAATTGCCAAGCGGTATCATACCACAATTGCGGATATTCTGGCGGTGAATGAGATCGAAAATCCTGATCTGATTTATCCCGGGCAGAAACTGCTGATTATGAAGATGGTAAACTGAAAAATAAAAAACCCCGCCTTGACAGGGCAAGGCGGGAGCAGTATACTATAAAAAAGAGGTGTTGCCGGTAAGCGGTCAGCCCTGAACTTTATAGTGATTAAAAAATAATCGTCAAGTTTTCGAGGGCAAGACGATTATTTTTTTGCATTTTTTCCCATTTCATAGCCGATTTTATAAGCAGCACCGCAAAAAATTGCAATGATGCTGACAATATAAAATGCAGATTCTAAAGAAATCGTAATCAAAGCAACCCCTCCTTTTCATAAATTCCTGCAAAGAGGTTTCTATGTAAACAGAGGGCTTCTCATCTCCCTCTGATCGAGGGCAACCGTCTTACCGCTTTTTGCAACACCTGTTTGAATATTTTACGGAATATGACAAAATAAGTCAATATAACTTTATTTGATTTCCTGTTCCAGTGCATTAAATTCAGGGGTATCGAAGAATTCAGCCAAAGTCATATCCAGACCGTCACAAATCAATTTGATTGTCAGAATTTTAGGATTATTACTTTTTCCATATAGAACATTTTTTAATGTAGTGGGCGGAATTGCGCAAATATTAGCTAATTTGTTGATTGTGAGATTACGTTCTTCGCAAAGTCTTAAAATACGAATTCTAATAACAGAAATTGTGTCCATACTCAAAATACTCCGTTCTTTTTTCTTAAAAGAATATCCAGAATGGTTGCAAAAAATAGTCCATCTATGGTACTATGGTCCATGCGTAGTCTACTTTTAGATGGAGGAACATAGTATGTCAGATTTTGCAAAAAACTTAAAATTTTATCGAAAACAGAAAAACTATTCCCAGAAAGATCTGGCGGAAAAACTGCATTATGGTTATACAGCAATTGCAAATTATGAAAGGGGCAGAAATGAACCCTCTTTGGATGATCTGATCACCTTGGCAAAGGTGCTGGATGTGACGGTGGATGAATTGGTTGGCGTGAAGCCGAAAACAATGGAATTGGAAATGCTCTTGGCTTTCAAAAAGATAGATACCCGCAAGAAAAAAATAATCACAGAATTACTTGATGTCCTTTCGGTCTGAACCAGAGGGCATTTTTCATTTTTCTTTACGGGAGTAAATGTGATGTGATATAATAATCGCTGTATGAGTCCTCTGAAATCTTAAGGATACCCTGCAAAAGCAGAATGCTTTTGCAATTCGGGGTCAAGGGGGATGATCCCCCTTGTGGGGAGTTTGAGGGGGGAACCCCCTCAAGAAAAAAGAGGTGTTTTATGAAAGGCTATTTTCTTTCTGTGGAAGGCGGCGATGGAAGCGGCAAATCCACGCAGATAAAAAATATAAAAGAATATCTGACAGAACGTGGGCAGGAAGTGATCCTGACCAGAGAACCCGGCGGCACACCTGTTGCGGAAAAGATTCGTGAACTGATTCTTGATCCTGCAAATAAGGCACTGACAGGCAGGGCAGAAATGCTGCTGTATGCGGCTTCCCGTGCACAGCATGTGGAAGAAAAAATACTGCCTGTACTGGCAGAAGGGAAAACCGTTCTGTCTGACAGATTTACAGATTCCAGTATTGCGTATCAGGGATATGGCAGAGGTCTGGGAGATATGGTGGCAGAGGTCAACCGTATCGCAACAGGCGGCAAAGAGCCTGATCTGACCATTTTTCTGAATATCACACCTGCGGCGGGCATTGCGCGTAAAAATAAGCAGGATGGGCATACACTGGATAGAATGGAACAGGAGAAACTGACGTTCCATGAAGCGGTATACGAAGGCTATCTGGCACTTGCGAAAGAAAGCAACGGCCGTATCGCTGCCATTGATGCAGACAGACCCGCAGAGGAAGTGTTTGCAGATATCAAAAAGGAATTGGATAGAGTGTTTGGCTTTAAAAAATAAAGAGTTGGAGGGGTCGGAATGAAACTGATCGTTGCAATCATTCAGGATGAAGATGCAGGCGATGTAATTTCTGCATTGAACGAAAAAGAATTTCAGGTAACAAGACTTGCTACAAAAGGCGGTTTTCTGAGAAAAGGCAATACCACTATTATGACCGGTGTGGAAAATGTAAAGGTAGACGAAGCCCTGAAGATCATTGAAAAAAACAGCAAGGTACGCACACAGTATGCGACACTGCCTTCTTCCGGCAGTGCGATCCATGGTCTGCTTCTGGCTCCCATTGAGGTAAAGGTTGGCGGGGCTACGGTATTTGTACTGGATGTGGAGCAGTTCCATAAATACTAAATACAAAAAAATAAGAAATCAAAAGGAAAGGCGGTAGGGCGTTTGTATACCTTTCGTGAAATCTGGGGCAATGCCCGTATGGTGGAGCATCTCAAGACAGCCGCAGCCGGCGGCAGAGTGTCCCACGCCTATCTTTTCATCGGCGGCGCAGGTGCGGGAAAGGGCATGATGGCAAATACTTTTGCCAAGGCCTTGCAGTGCGAGGCAAAGGGCTGGGCGACCCCCTGCGGCACCTGTAAAAGCTGTGCGGCTTTCGACCATAAAAATCATCCCGATATCATCTATGTACGGGGCGAAAAGAAAAATCTGCTGGTGGATGACATCAGAGAACAGATACTGGAAACGGTGGATCTGAAGCCGTATCAATATGAAAAAAAAATCTATATTATCGAAAAAGCGGATACCATGAATATACAGGCGCAGAATGCCCTGCTGAAAACACTGGAAGAACCGCCTGCTCATGCGATATTTTTACTGCTGGCAGAGCGGGAAGAAGCGTTTTTGCAGACCATTCTTTCCCGTGTGGTAACGATGAAGCTCAGACCCATTTCTGAGGCGGATGTGGCGGCATATCTGGTGCAGAAAGCGCATCTTTCGGAAGAAGATGCAAGGGTTTATGCGGCATACGCACAGGGACGTATCGGGCAGGCGTTGGAACTGATGGAAGACGAGGCGTTTCGCAATATGCGGCAGGAGCTGCTCGAAAAGCTGAAAGCATTGCCGTCTATGCCGGAGGGCGATGCGTATTTACTGGCAAAGGATTGGGAAGTTTATAAAAATGATCTGCGTTTTCTGGATATTATAGAAGTATGGTATCGTGATCTTCTGGCGGCGAAAAGCCTGAGAGAAGAACGGTATCTGATACAGAGAGATCAGAAGGAAGCCATTTTCCGCGGAGCGGCAGAGCCGCCCGAAAAACTGGCGAAAAAGGTTCAGGCGGTGCAGCAGGCACGCAAGCGTCTGGAACAGAATGCAAATTTTCGGCTGACCCTTGAGGTAATGCTGATGGACTTAAAGGAGAATTGATTGATGATAGAAGTGGTAGGAATCCGTTTCAAAAAAGCGGGCAAGATGTATTATTTTGACCCCGCAGGTCTGAAACTGGTAAAAGAAGACGGTGCCATCGTGGAAACCGCCAGAGGGATTGAATACGGGGTTGTCATTAAGGAAAATACAATGGTACCCAATGAAAGTATCGTACCCCCTCTGAAACAGGTGATGCGTAAGGCAACACAGGAAGATAAACAGGCGGTGGAAGAAAACCGCCAGAAAGAACAGGAAGCATTTACGATCTGTCTGGAAAAAATTGCCCGTCTGGGACTGGATATGAAGCTGGTAGATGTGGAAATGACATTTGACAGAAATAAACTGATTTTTTATTTTACCTCTGACGGCAGAGTAGACTTCCGTGAACTGGTAAAGGAACTGGCGGCGGTATTCCGTATGCGTATCGAACTGCGTCAGATCGGTGTGCGTGATGAAGCGAAAATGCTTAACGGTATCGGTATCTGCGGCAGACCCCTTTGCTGTGCGACATTTTTAGGCGATTTTCAGCCTGTGTCCATTAAAATGGCAAAGGAACAGAATCTGTCACTGAATCCAACAAAGATCAGCGGTATCTGCGGCAGACTGATGTGCTGTCTGAAATATGAAGAAGATGTATATGAAGAACTGAATAAAAAGCTGCCGCGTGTGGGGGATGTGATTTCCACACCCGACGGCACAGGGGAAATCCTTTCCACAAATGTGCTGATGCAGCAGGTAAAAGCAGTGGTACGCAAGGCGGAAAATGATCCCCCTACAATCGGCTTCTACCATGTGGATGAAATCAAGCTGATCCGTTCCAAAAAGAAACGCAAACAGGAGCATGTACCCGAGGAATTGAAAGCATATGAGGACTGATATTACCATACACCCTTACGAGCGGGTAGATGACCTGCATCGCAACGGGTACCATATTATACAAGACCCGAAACGCTTCTGTTTCGGCATTGATGCCGTTTTGCTGGCAAGCTTCGCGCAGGTGAAAAAGGGCGAAAAGGCTCTGGATCTGGGGACAGGGACAGGTATTGTCCCTATTCTTCTGGAAGCACGCACAAAGGGCGAGCATTTTACAGGCTTGGAAATACAGGCGGAAAGTGCGGAAATGGCGGCTCGCAGTGTGGCACTGAACGAACTGGAAGAAAAGGTTTCTATCGTGGAGGGCGATATCAAAGAGGCGGGCAGTCTGTTTGCACCGTCTTCCTTTGATGTGGTTACTTCCAATCCGCCCTATATGAACGATGGCGGTGGGCTTGTAAATCCCTTTGAAGCAAAGGCGATTGCCAGACATGAAATCCTCTGTTCTCTGGAGGATGTGGTGGCGGCGGCGGCAAGACTGCTGCGTACAAACGGCAGATTCTATATGATTCACCGTCCGCAGAGACTGACAGACATTATGGTGCTGATGCGTCAGTATAAGCTGGAGCCGAAGCGGATTCGTTTTATCCACCCTTATGTGGACAAAGCACCGACAATGGTGCTGATTGAGGGCGTACGGGACGGCAAGCCGCAGGTCAATGTGTCTGCGCCGCTTGTCATTTATCAGGCCGTAAACGAATATACAGAAGAAATCAAAGAAATTTATTATGGAAAGGGACAGGCGTAATCACCTGTAAAACAGAAACATGGCAGGGACATTATATCTTTGTGCGACACCCATCGGCAATCTGGAGGATATGACACTTCGTGTGCTGAAGCTGATGGAAAGCGTAGATGTGATTGCGGCGGAGGATACCCGCAACACATTGAAATTATTGAATCATTTTGAAATCAAGACCCCCATGACAAGCTACCACGAGCATAATAAGGTCACAAAAGGTCCCGTGCTGGTGGAACGGATGCTGGCAGGGGAAAGCATTGCACTGGTAACGGATGCGGGGATGCCCGGTATTTCCGACCCCGGTGCGGATCTGGTACGTCTGTGCTATGACGCGGGCGTACCCGTAACGGTTGCCCCCGGTGCATCTGCGGCGGTGGTGGCACTGGTACTGAGTGGACTGGATACAAGAAGATTTGTATTTGAGGGCTTTCTGCCCCCCGATAAAAAGGAACGCAGAGCCATTCTGAAAACACTGGAGCGGGAACACCGCACCATGATCTTTTATGAAGCACCGCACCGACTGGTGGATACACTGGAAGAACTGGCGGCGCTTTTCGGAGAGGACAGACAGATGGCGGCAACAAGAGAGCTGACAAAGAGATTTGAAGAGGTCCGTCGGGATACTCTGGGCGGACATATCAGATATTTTTCGGAAAACCCGCCAAAAGGCGAGTTTGTTCTGGTCTGCGAGGGCTTCTCTCTGGAAGCACAGCGACAGGAAGAAATGGAAAGCTGGGAAAGCATTTCTGTAGAGGAACACGTGGCGCGCTATATGGAGCAGGGCATGAGTGAAAAGGATGCCATGAAGCAGGCGGCAAAAGACCGCGGCGTTTCCAAGCGTGATATTTATCAGATTCTGAAGCAGTAAAAGCGTTAGAGAGCAGAGTTTAGAAAAGAGGCGTGACAGATGCAGCAAATCATAGAATATTTTTCTGTATTGGACTGGCAGGATGTGCTGTTTGCCGCCTGTGCAGCGTATCTTATTACAATGACGATCCATATGCTGACACACCTGCGGGGAAGAATGAAGGAAAAAACCTTTGTCATCCGTGCAACAGATACAGGACGGGTGCAGGAAAAGTGTCAGGAGCTGTTTCCCATTGAAAGCATTACCTTTCAGGGGCGGCAGTTTACCAGAGGGATGCGTGTGAAAGTGACGACAATCAAAAAGAATGTCATTGAGGGTGAACTGATTGGCATGAATCAGGTCAATCTGGTATGTATCAGAACCAATACACAGATCATTGCACACCAGCTGGAAAAGATTGAAGAAATGACAATGGCAGAATAAAAGAAGCCTGAAAAAAGTGAAGTCCCGACCCCCGGAATGGTCGGGACTTTTTCTGTTTTCTGCGCTTTTTGGGAGATTGACAGCATGTTACAAAAAGCCCTGTTTTGTTACACAAATGCTGAGTTTACGCGGTTTTTAACGGTATTTTAACGGGTGAAAATATTGAATTTTTGAACGAATGGAATATAATGTAAAATGAAACAGACCGACTGGTCTGATTATTACTCTATAGGAAATTTCATTTCCTATAGAGTAATAACCCTCCGGGGGATCGCACTGCGGCGGCAAGGTAATTAGTCGCAAGCGACACCGCCGCAGGCGGAGCATTTCGCCAAGCGAAATGCTTTTTTATATACACAAAAAAACAGGAGGTGGAAAACCGTTGAAAACAGAAAAGGAAATATTGGAAATTGCATTTCAGATGTTTCTGGAAAAGGGGTTTTCAGAAGTTTCCACAAATGAAATCATCAGAGAAGCGGGGCTGACAAAAGGGGGCTTTTATTATTCCTTCAGAAGCAGGGAGGAATTGGACAGAAAAGTGATTGAGCACTATTTGAAGCCTTTTTTTACGGCCGCTTTACAGGAAATGAGAAGATGCTGGGAAAGCAGACAGGAGCTATCCACAGAGCAGCTGCTCTGGAAGGGCTTTTTTCAGCCGATGAGCTTTGAAAGATATCGGAAATGGATTGGGCAGGAAGTGCCATTTCGGAATTTTTATTTTCTGCTGTATGAGGGAATGAAGAAATTTCCGGAAGTGATTGCAGATTCTCGTGCATTTACGACAGAAAAAGAAAACTGCTTAAGAAATATTTTAAAACGGGGACAGGATCGGGGAGAAATCCTCGAAACCATAGATCTTGAAAATTATATCACAATGATATTGGCCATGCAGGATGGGATTCTGGCATTGAAGCTGCTGGATGATGCCATTGATGATATAGAAAAATATGCCATGATACAGAAGCAGATCTGGAAAGAAATTTCCTGCTGTACAGCATATGGCAGATTTGCAAATGGAGGTGTGACAAGTGCAGTATCTTAATACATTCTATAAAATGGGGATTGACATTGGTTCCACAACTGTAAAGGTTGTATTGACAAATGACACAAATAAAATGGTATTCAACAGATACAGAAGACACTTTTCGGAAATCAAAAAGACAGTAAAGGAAATTCTGAAAGAAGCCAAGGAGGAACTGGGCAACATCAGCTTTTCCGCAATGATTACAGGCAGCGGCGGTGTTGCGCTGGCAAATGCACTGGGCGTTGGATTCATTCAGGAAGTAGTGGCAACAGCCAATGCCGTAGAAGCGACTGCACCCAAAACAGAGGTTGCCATTGAGCTTGGCGGCGAGGATGCCAAGATCATTTATTTTGAAGGCGGCAATGTAGAACAGAGAATGAACGGTGTCTGTGCCGGCGGTACAGGTTCCTTTATCGACCAGATGGCAAGCCTTTTGCAGACAGATGCAACAGGGCTGAACGAACTGGCGAAGAAATATGAAACAATTTATCCCATCGCTTCCCGCTGTGGGGTATTTGCAAAAACAGACATCCAGCCCCTGATTAACGAAGGGGCAAGAAAAGAAGACCTTGCGGCTTCTATTTTTCAGGCGGTTGTAAATCAGACGATTGCAGGGCTTGCGTGCGGGAAACCGATTCGCGGTCATGTAGCTTTTCTGGGAGGTCCTCTGCATTTCCTGTCTGAACTGAGAGGACGCTTTATTGAAACACTGAAGCTGACAGACGAAACAACGATTCTGCCCGAAAATTCTCATCTGTTTGCGGCATATGGTACAGCAGTTTCCAATGAAGGCGAAGCAGACCTTGACTTTGTAAGCTTGCTGACACGTCTGGAAAGAGGCGTGGAGCTGACTGCGGAAGTGGCGCGTATGAATCCCCTGTTTGCAACAGAAGCGGAATATGCGGCGTTTAAAGAACGTCACGACAGGGATAAAGTAAAACGGATTCCTCTGGCAGACTATCATGGAGATGCTTTCTTAGGCATTGATGCAGGTTCTACTACTACAAAGGTAGCACTGGTTTCCGAAAACGGCGACCTGCTGTATTCTTTCTATGCGGGTAACGAGGGCAACCCTTTGCAGGTTGTCATCAAGAGCCTGAATGAAATGTATGATCAGATGCCCGAGGATGTTGTCATCCGCAATTCCTGTGTGACGGGCTACGGCGAAGGGCTGATAAAAGAGGCACTGATGCTGGATCTGGGGTATATTGAAACGGTTGCCCACTATAAGGCGGCGCAGTTCTTTAAACCAGATGTAGACTTTATTCTGGACATCGGCGGGCAGGATATGAAATGTATCCGCATTAAGGATCAGGTCATTGACAGCGTTCTGCTGAATGAAGCCTGCTCCTCCGGCTGCGGCTCTTTTATCGAAACCTTTGCAAAATCTCTGAATTATTCCGTTATGGATTTTGCAAAAGCGGCACTGTTTGCAAAGAATCCCATTGATCTGGGTTCCCGCTGTACGGTATTTATGAATTCCCGTGTGAAACAGGCGCAGAAAGAGGGGGCAGAGGTAGCGGACATTTCCGCAGGTCTGGCGTACTCCGTTATCAAAAATGCACTGCTGAAGGTTATCAAGATTTCCGACCCTAAAGCAATGGGCAAATCCATGGTCGTACAGGGCGGTACGTTCTATAACGATGCGGTACTGAAAAGCTTTGAAATGATCAGCGGCAGAGAAGCCGTAAGACCCGATATTGCGGGTATCATGGGTGCATTCGGTGCAGGTTTGATTGCAAAGGACAAATATACAGCAGACCATCAGACAACACTCATCAGCCGTGAGGATATGAATGCACTGCAGATCAAGTCCTCCATGACACGCTGTCAGGGCTGTACAAACCACTGTCTGCTGACAATCAACCAGTTCAATGGCGACCGTCGCTTTATCACAGGCAATCGCTGTGAAAGAGGTCTGGGCAAGGAACGCAGTGCAAATCCTGCACCTAACCTGTACGACTACAAACGCCACAGACTGTTTGATTATGAACCTCTGACAGCAGAACAGGCGACAAGAGGGACTGTCGGTATCCCCCGTGTGCTGAATATGTTTGAGGATTATCCTTTCTGGTATACCTTCTTTACAAAGCTGGGCTATCAGGTGGTATTGTCCCCTTACTCCTCTAAGGCGGTATTTGAAATGGGTATGGAATCCATCCCCAGTGAATCTGTCTGCTACCCTGCAAAGCTGGTACACGGTCATGTGAAATGGCTCATCGACAAGGGCGTAGATATGATTTTCTATCCCGGCGTTGTTTATGAAAGACGGGACAGTGCGGCGGCTGACAACAACTATAACTGCCCGATTGTGGCTTCTTATAACGAAAATATCAAAAATAACGTAGAAGATTTACAGGAAAAGAATGTAACATTTATGAATCCATTTCTTTCTCTGGCAAATCTGGAAACAGTCAGCAAGCGTCTGACAGAGGAATTTGTGCCTATGGGCTGTACTGCACAGGAGATCAGAGCGGCGGCAGCGGCAGGCTGGGAAGAATGGGGCAATTTCCGTAAGGATATGCGTAAAAAAGGCGAAGAAATCTTACAATACATCAAGGACAACAATATGACAGGGATCGTACTGGCGGGCAGACCCTACCATGCAGACCCTGAGATCAACCATGGTATCCCCGAACTGATTGCGGGTTATCATATTGCGGTACTGACAGAGGACAGCGTAGCGCATCTGGGCAGCGTGGAACGTCCTACTGTGGTGCGTGACCAATGGACCTATCATTCCAGACTGTATGAAGCGGCAGGCTTTGTAAAAACACAGAAGAATCTGGAATTTGTACAGCTGAATTCCTTTGGCTGTGGTCTGGATGCTGTGACAACAGATGAAGTCAAAGCCATTCTGACAGCGGCAGGCAAGATTTATACAGCACTGAAAATTGACGAAGTAAACAATCTGGGGGCGGCTCGTATTCGTATCCGTTCTCTGATTGCGGCAATCGAAGACAGAGCAGAAAAGAATGTGGAAATCAGAAAGGGCGATGCGTCCCTGCACAGGGTACTGTTTACAAAACAGATGAAGAAAGAATATACCATTCTCTGCCCGCAGATGTCCCCGATTCATTTCGATATCCTGCAGCCTGCATTCCGTAAAGCAGGGTACAATCTGGAAATCATGGAGGCCATCGACAAGGATGCCATTGAAACAGGGCTGAAATATGTCAATAACGATGCGTGTTATCCTGCACTGATTTCCATTGGACAGCTTCTGAATGCACTCTTAAGCGGCAAATATGATCTGAACCGCACAGCACTGCTGATTTCTCAGACAGGCGGCGGCTGTCGTGCCACAAACTATATTGCCTTTATCCGTAAGGCACTGGATAATCTGGGAATGCCCGATATTCCCGTTATTTCCATCAACCCTGCGGGACTGGAAAAGAACCCCGGCTTCAAGCTGACACCCGCACTGCTGCACAGAGCGTTGCAGGCACTGGTATACGGCGATCTGTTTATGCGTGTGCTGTACCGCACAAGACCTTATGAAAAGATCAAAGGCTCTGCGAATGCACTGCATCAGAAATGGAATGAAAAAGTAAAACAGGATGTACTGAAAGCAGACAGAAAAACATTCAGCGAAAATATCCGCGGTATCATTCGTGACTTTGAAGAACTGGAATTGACTGACGTAGTAAAACCCCGCGTAGGCGTAGTCGGCGAAATTCTGGTAAAATTCCATCCCACAGCAAACAACGATCTTGTAAACCTTCTGGAACGTGAGGGAGCGGAAGCGGTTGTACCCGATCTGCTGACATTTGCATTGTACTGCTGTTATAATCAGGTACAGAGGGAAAAATATCTGGGCGGCCCTGTAAAGGCACGTATCATCGGCAATCTGGTAACGAAAGTGATCGAATACTATCAGAAGCCCATGATGGACGCACTGGCAGAAAGCAAACGCTTCGATAAGCCCGAGGATATCAGAGAACTGGGCAAGCAGGCGGAAAAAATCGTTTCCCTGTGCAACCAGACAGGCGAGGGCTGGTTCCTGACGGCGGAAATGATCGAACTGATCCACAGCAATGTACCGAATATCGTATGTACACAGCCCTTTGGTTGTCTGCCCAATCATGTAGTGGGGAAAGGCGTCATCAAGGAACTGCGCAAGCAGTATCCGATGTCCAACGTGGTAGCGATTGACTACGACCCCGGTGCAAGTGAGGTCAACCAGCTCAACAGAATCAAGCTGATGCTGGCGAGTGCCAATAAAAATCTGGAAAAAACAAAGGATTATAGCCTGAAGAAACCGCACTCTGCGGAAAGAGTGGCGTTCCGTATGGAGTAAAAGGGTTACCATTTTATTCTCAGAAGAATACAAGCCCTTGAAAATCAAGGGCTTGTTCTCTGAAAAAACGTATTGCAATCACAAAAAAGTTGCTATAATTATGATATAAATATAGGAATGTTTTTATAAATTCTAACAAAAAAGAGAATGCTCTTAAGAAAGGACATTCTCTTTTTTGTGCTTTCGGATTACAGAGCTTTTTCCAGTCTTGCTCTCATGGTTTCAATCTGTTCTTCTGTCAGATCCATGGGTTTCCAGCCTACCTGGATACCGTCTCCTTCGTAGCGGGGGATCAGATGCAGATGGAAGTGGAATACTGTCTGACCTGCCACGGTACCGTTGTTTTGCAGCACATTCATGTGCGCAAAGCCAAGTTCTTTTTTCATCACTCTTGCGATTCTGGAAGCCAGTGTGAACAGTCTGCCGGCCTGATCGGGGTCGATTTCAAAAATATTAGGTGTGTGGTTTTTAGGCAGAATCAACACATGCCCTTC
>CALASU010000274.1 GCA_937888765.1 uncultured Clostridia bacterium
TCAGGATGCGGAAAAATGATTTCCCTGCCGGGAGTCTGAGGGCAGCGCCCTCAGGGTTTTCAGAATTATTTTTTAGGAGGTATTTACTCATGCAGGAAAAAGGTAATCTTTCCATCAATAGTGAAAATTTTCTGCCTATTATCAAAAAATGGCTCTACACAGACAAGGACATCTTCATCCGTGAACTGGTGTCCAATGCCTGCGACGCTGTAACCAAATTACAGAAACTGTCCATGATGGGCGAAGCAGACATCCCCGCAGACGAAAAGTTCGAAATCCACGTTGTACTGAATCAGGATGCACAGACACTGCAGATCGTGGATAACGGTATCGGTATGACTGCTGATGAAATCAAAAAATATATCAACCAGATTGCATTCTCCGGTGCTACAGATTTCCTTGCAAAATTCCAGGAAAAAGCAGAAAGCGATACAGAAATCATCGGCCACTTCGGTCTGGGCTTCTATTCCGCTTTCATGGTAGCCGATAAAGTAGAAATTGATACACTTTCCTACCAGAACGATGCGGCTGCTGCAAAATGGATCTGCGAAGGCGGCATTGATTATGAAATGGAAGCAGGCACAAGAAGCACAAGAGGTACCGTAATCACACTGTTCATCGGCGAAGACGGCAAGGAATTCTTAGATGAAGCAGCACTGTATGCCACTCTGACAAAATACTGCTCTTTCATGCCCGTTCCCATCTTTATGGACGTAATCAAGGAAGAAACTGAAGAAGAAA
Organism: uncultured Clostridia bacterium; assembly: GCA_937888765.1. Taxonomy (GTDB): domain Bacteria; phylum Bacillota; class Clostridia; order Lachnospirales; family Anaerotignaceae; genus Anaerotignum_A. The sequence goes on from CALASU010000274.1 coordinate 742, forward strand.
AAGAAGCTGCAAAGAAAGCAGAAAACACACTTCACGTTTCTCCCGAAGAAGCAGCAACACTGACAAAGGAAGAAGCTCTGGAAAAACTGGAAGAACAGAAAGCCGAAGCAGAGGACGAACCCAAGCCTCTGAACGATACAACCCCTCTGTGGCAGAAACAGCCCAACGAATGCACAGAAGAAGATTACAAAGCATTCTATCATAAAGTATTCCATGATCTGAACGATCCTCTGTTCTGGATTCATCTGAATATGGATTATCCTTTCCGTCTGAAAGGTATCCTCTACTTCCCTAAACTGGTAGAACACATGGATATGATGGACGGTGGTCAGATCAAGCTGTACTCCAATCAGGTATATATTGCGGATAACGTAAAAGAAGTTGTTCCCGAATTCCTGCTTCTGCTCAAAGGTGTACTGGACTGCCCCGATATGCCTCTGAACGTATCCAGAAGTGCCCTGCAGAATGACGGCTATGTAGAAAAAATGAATGCCTATATCACAAAGAAGGTAGCGGACAAGCTGAATCAGCTCTTTAAATCCGACCGCCCTGCTTATGAAGGCTTCTGGAATGATATCAGCATCTTCATCAAATACGGCTGTATGCGTGAAGAAAAACTGTACGATAAAGTAAAAGATGCACTGCTGCTGAAAACAACAGAAGGCGTATATGTAACAGTTCCCGAATATCTGGAAAAAAACAAAGAAAAACACGAAAACAAAATCTACTTCACAACAGACGAAAACCAGCAGGCACAGTATATCCGTCTGTTCAAAGAGCAGGGTCTGGAAGTAGCAATTCTGGATACCCCTGTGGATAAACCTTTTGCTTCTTTCTTAGAATACAAAAACCCCGGTGTAAAGGTACAGCGTGTTGACGCAGATATTGATACACTGCAGGAAAACGAAGAAACAAGCGAAGCAAAAAAACAGGCTGAAGAATTTGAAACAAATCGTATGCAGGACTTTATCCGTGCGGCTGTTTCCAATGATGCACTGAAAGTACAGCTGCAGACACTGAAAACAGAAAAGGTTTCCGCAATGATCCTGCTGTCCGAAGAATCCAGACGTATGATGGAAATGATGGAAGCATACGCAAATAACGAAGAATTCAAAGCAATGTTTGCTCACGTGAAGCCCGATGAAACACTGGTGCTGAACCGCAGCAACAAACTGGTAAAAGCTCTGCTTTCTCTGTCTGAAAAAGAAGATAAAAAAGAGGACGCATCTCTGCTCAGCCACCAGATTTATGATCTGGCACTGATGAGCTACCGCCCTCTGACTTCCGAAGAAATGACAGCTTTCCTTGACAGAAGCAATCAGATTCTGGAAAAATTGGCTGAACTGGAAGCATAAACCTTGAGGGACTCTGTCCCTTAAACTCCCTGCAAGGGGAATCATTCCCCTTGCCCCTGATTTGAAATACAAATTTCTTAGAAATTTGTATTTCGTATAAAAGTTTTTGGTCTCGCTTTTTTCAATGGGTAGCGGGGAAGATACCCCGCCCGCCGAAGGCGGCTTTGCGAAGCAAAGTACTGAAAGTGCGAGTGGGGTGCAGGGGCAAAGCCCCGCATATTTTCCCAAGCGGGTTTTTGAAGGGGGGTTAGGGGGAAACTTTTCCCAAGAAAAGAAAGTTTCCCCCTTCTAAATTCCGATTTTCTAACAGTACATCCCCTTACTGTTTTTTATATAATTTTCAATGTTTTCAATAGTTGAATACAATCTTCAAACCCTTGCTGATACAACACCCGCATTCTGTATTCCATATCTTCCCATATTTCCAAAGAAATTTCTTCAAACACCGCTCTGTCAGCAGGCGCAAGAAGATTCTCCATCAATTCTTTTCGTCGCTTTTTCCTCTCCATCTGATATTCAAATACCTTCCGCAATTCAAACGAACGCATCGCCCTTAAATATAAATCTTCTATAAAATCATTCCACTCTTTTTCTTCCATAAAAACCACTTCCTTCTTTTTTGGCTTTATTAAACCATAAAAAGGCAAAGCAGTTGCAAATTTAACGTTTTTTCCATTAACGGTATTTCCGTTAAAATATTTTTCACATAAAAACCCCCTCCGATTTCGGAGGGGGTAAAATATTGACACAAATTGTCGATTTTGGTACTATATCTTACAGGTGCTATCTGAAAGCGGTAGACGGTTGCCCTCTGTCCAGAGGGAGATGTAAAGCCCTCTGTCTATATAGACTTACATAGATAAAACTGTGTAAAGGAGGGGGATGCCATGTTGTATGATTTAATCATTGGTACACTTGGAAGTCTAACAGCTTCCGTCATTCAACACATCGCAAAACTTTACATAAGAAAATAACCGTCTGAGCCTTCCAAACTTGACGGTTATACTCTTATAGCTATACATTTTTCAAGGCAACCGTTTGCAATTTCGGTAGCACCGTTTTATTTTCATTCTATATTTGTATTATATCAATTTTTTCATATAAACGCAATATCTATTTCAAAACCCCCTCCGAAATCGGAGGGGGTTTGCTTTGTTTATGATCTGATTACATAGATGCTTTTACTCTGTCGAATGCGTCCTGAATTTCTTTATCGGGTTCAGGTGTTGCCATACTTACGATTACATTTACTGCCAGAGCCAGCAGGAATGCAGGCAGCAGTTCATAGATTGCAAATACGCCGCCGATAGGTGCGATGATGAATTTCCATACGAATACCATCACACCGCCTGTAACCATACCAGCCAGTGCACCCTGTTTATTAGAGCGTTTCCAGAACAGAGCCAGCAGAACAACGGGGCCGAAAGTTGCACCAAAGCCCGCCCATGCAAAGGATACGATACGGAAAACAGAGCTGTCAGGATTTCTTGCGATAAACATTGCTACCAGAGAGATAGCCACTACAGCGGCTCTTGCAATTTTGATGGAAGCATTTGTGGACAGCTGTATACGGAAGAAGCCGCGCAGCAGGTTTTCAGAGATACTGGAGGAAGCCGCCAGCAGCTGTGCATCCGCTGTAGACATTGTGGAGGACAGAATACCTGCCAGAATCACACCGCCCATGATCGCAAACAACACGCCGTATTTACCCATCAGGTCTGCAATTTTAACAATAATTGTTTCGGAAGTATTGCCTTCCAGAAAAGGCAGAGCACCTGCAGCAGTTACTGCATTACCAACTACACCGATTAGCAGAGCAACGCCCATTGCGATGACTACCCATACAGTTGCTACACGTCTGGAGATTTTCAGTTTTTCTTTGTCTTCGATCGCCATGAAACGCAGCAGGATATGAGGCATACCGAAGTAACCCAGACCCCATGCCAGAGTAGAAGCAATCGTCAGCCCACCGTAAGGCGTGGAAGTATTGCCTTCCACCACATGAGAAGCAGACAGGCTGATATAACCAACCAAATCATTTGCATTTGCCGCCACGGCATCCCAGCCGC
>CALASU010000275.1 GCA_937888765.1 uncultured Clostridia bacterium
TGTAACAGTAACAGCGGATGGCCCTTCTGAAGAAAATGCCATTGAAGTAATGTACAACACACTGGCTGAAAACCTGTAATTGCAGCAGGAGGGGATAAGTATGATCATGATGCAGGGCAAAGGCGTCTCCAAGGGCGTCGTAAAAGGTCCTCTGTATTTTTTCCGCCGCCCGGATGCTGCAATTCGTCAGTGGCAGGTGGAAGATATGGATGCAGAAAAAATGCGTCTGGCACAGGCACAGGAAAAATCCATTGCTCAGCTGGAAGCACTGGCAGAACGCTGTAGAGAAGAAGCTGGCGATGAAGCAGCAGTTCTTTTTGAAACCCATGCGATGTTTGTAGAAGACGAAGATTATGTAGAGTGCATCCATTCCTGTATGGAAGAAGAAAATTGCAATGCTGAATATGCAGTACAGCAGGCTGGCGAACAGTTTGCAGAAATGTTTGCCGCTATGGATGATGCCTATATGCAGGCAAGAGCGGCAGACATTCTTGATGTATCCAATCGCATCTGCAATAACCTGATGGGGATTGTAGAAGGAGGGATTGATTCCGATGAACCCGTGATTGTTGCCGCAGATGATCTGGCTCCGTCTGAAACGATTCAGCTGGATAAGAGCAAAATCCTTGCTTTTGTAACACAGGGTGGCTCAGGCAATAGCCATACAGCGATTCTTGCCCGTACCATGGGTATTCCTGCTATCTGTGGTCTGGGGGATGCGCTGAATGAAGAATTTGTAGGCAGAGTGGCTTATGTAGATGGCGAAGTGGGCAGTGTTTATATTGAACCTGATGAACTGACACTGGCACAGTTTAATGACAAATTTATGAAGCAGCAGGAAACAAAGGAATTGCTGCAGGCTATGATGGGACAGGAAGATATTACATTAGATGGGAAAAAGATAAACGTATACTGTAATATTGGTTCTCCCGAGGATGTAGCCGCAGTGATTGCGAATGATGGTCAGGGCATTGGTCTGTTCCGCAGTGAATTTCTTTATCTGGCGGCGGATGATTACCCTACAGAAGAAGAACAGTTTCAGGCGTATAAAACAGTTGCGGCAGCAATGAATGGCAAGCGTGTCATTATTCGTACACTGGATATTGGTGCAGATAAACAGGTAGACTATTTTGAAATGAATAAAGAAGAAAATCCTGCGCTGGGTGTGCGTGCAATCCGCATTTGCCTGAATCGTCCCGAAGTATTCAGACCACAGCTGCGTGCATTGTATCGTGCTTCTGCCTATGGCAAAGTCGCGATTATGTTCCCTATGATCACATCTGTATGGGAAGTAAAGGAATGTAAACGTGCCTGCCAGAAGGTTATGGCTGAGCTGGAACAGGAAGGTATCCCTTTCAATAAAGAAACGGAGATCGGTATCATGCTGGAAACACCTGCTTCTATTTTTGTTGCAGATGCACTGGCAAAGGAAGTGGATTTCTTTTCTGTAGGTACAAATGATTTAACACAGTATACATTGGCGTGTGACCGTCAGGCAAATGACCTGGGCAAATTTTATGACCCTCATCATCCCGCAGTGCTGCGTGCATTGAAAATGGCAGCAGATGCGGCGCATAATGCAGGTATCTGGATTGGCATTTGTGGCGAGCTGGGGGCAGACCTTTCGATGCTGCCGACATTTCTGGCAATGGGGATGGATGAAATCTCTGTAACACCGAATGCAGTATTGCCTTTGCGTGCGGCGATCCGTAGTTCTATTGCAAAAACATGCACATTGGAAATGCTGGATTGCTGATAGATATGCTTTCCATGCTTGCAGAGATACAAAGATTCTGTTGGCAGAACTGGGAAATGATGCAGGTGTTTATGGTGCATGGAAACTGGCCCTGGATGTGTTTGTAAAAGAATGATATGGTTTGGGAGGTACAGTATGAGATCGGAAATAGAATGGCAGAGAATGCTTGCACAGAAAATATATAACCCATATAAAGTGGGAGATGACTCTTTTGAAAGAGTACATGCAGCACAGAAAGCATTTAATGAATCCGAGTTCTGGAGGGATAAGACTGCTCTGGAAGAACTGAAAAAGTGTTTTGCAAATGCACCTGAGGATATGGTGCTGACACCTCCTGTATACTTTGATCATGGTGACAGAATTCGTTTTGGAAAGCATTTTTATGCGAACACAGGGTTGACGATTCTGGATGAGAATTATGTTACATTCGGTGATAATGTTTTTATTGCACCTCATGTTAGTATCTATACGGCGGGGCATCCCATTGATGCCGTGATCCGAAATACAGAAGTGGAATATGCAAAGCCTGTTACCATCGGCTCTGATGTATGGATTGGTGGAAACGTAGTGATCAATCCCGGGGTTACGATAGGAAATAATGTAGTCATCGGTTCCGGTTCTGTTGTTACAAAAGATATTCCGGATGATGTGATTGCTGCAGGGAATCCCTGTAAAATGATCCGTAAAATTACAGAAGAAGATCGGATAAAATGGGAAAAGGAGTATGAAGCGTATCTGCTCTGCGTTCCTTTATGGAGAGATTGATTTTTCCTGCTCTCTCTTATGATGATTATTCCAGTACTTTTACCGGAAAAGTTGATGTGGATATATTCCTGACTATGAATGCAGGGGAAGTATTTTATAAAGATGCGTATGAAAAACATATGCAGGACTATTTTGCACCGATGCACTTCCTGAACGGCAAAGTTCGTATTTTTGCAGTAACAGATACTTTGCAGGTTGATGATTATTCTCAGTATAATATGGCTGGCTTTTCTGCTGAAGATAAGGCAAAAGTACATGAAAAGGTATTTCCGCTGGATTTGGCTCGAGCATATAAGATCGGTGCGAAAGAATAAACGTTCAATTTATACAGATTATTTTAAAAGCATGGCATAGACCATGCTTTTTGTTGTAAATCTTCCGCTGGATTCAAACATGCGGTAATGCCATTGAGAATTTTATCTGAAGCCCTCTCTTTGAGAGGGCTTCATGTTGTAATTTATGTCATTTTGGTACGTTTGCGATAGATCAGGAAGAAGGCGATCATCTGGCAAACGAAAGTTGTAATCCAGGAAACGGTATAGGATGCATAGAGACACTGTGGCGTATGGAATGCAGGCAACTTGTTGCTTCTATAGACTGCATCAGGTCGAAAGAAAAAACAAGTCTAAATAGAAAATATCTATGAAAGTGATTGTTGATTTCAGAAGCCCCACAATTTTATGAGAAAGTAAAATTGTGAGGCTTCTTTTTAGTGTGAGGTTAATTTTAAGCCAAGAATACCTGTAAGGATCAATCCAAGAAAGAAAATACGAGACGGACTCAGAGGCTCATGGAATAGAACTGCTCCGACGATAATGGCACCCATAGCCCCGATTCCTGTCCAGATAGCATAAGCAGTGCCAAGAGGTAATGTTTTGGTTGCCATAGATAAGAAAAAGAAGCTGACAAACATCCCAATTATCATAATAACGGATGGGAATATATGAGAAAAACCGTCAGAATATTTCATTGCAGTAGACCATACGACTTCAAAAATACCTGCGATTGTAAGATAAACCCAAGACATAGAAAACACCTCCTTCCAAAGAAATATAAAAAAGAAGCCCGGAAGATATTCTGCAAATATCTCCCAGGCTTTTATCCTTCCGTGACACAGTGCTTACTGTGGGCTTTCTCTTGGTCACAGTCCAGCATTTGCTGCGGAACCCTAGAAAACCTAAAATATAGTTTTTATTTTACATATCTGTATCTATACTGTCAAGGAGAATGGCAGGAAAAATGGAAAAACCTTTATAAACGGAAAAATTTACAAAATTCTTAAGAATAGGGGTATTTTATTGAGAGACAGATGTCTTTGTGGTACGATGTATTTACATAAAAATAACTGCTTGGGAGAAAGGGGCGAGAAGCATGAGGAGAGCAGCGGATTTCAGAAGGATTGCAAGAGAATCTTTAAAGGGAAAATGGTTTATTGCGGTTTTAGCCGGTGTGATTGCATCGTTATTAGGGGCGGTATCTTGGGAAGGTGCACCAAAGTTCAGCATTCATTTTGAAGCGGATAGACCGCAGGCTGCAATAGAAGCACTGGGGCAAAAGGTATATTTGCAGGATATCTTTCAAAGTTTGGATATAGAAGCAATTCTGGCAGGCGGTGCTGTTTATATTTTACTGCTGTCCCTGATTGGGCTTGTATTACAGTTGATTGTAGGCGGTGTCGTCAGTGCAGGGTATTCCAAGTTTAATCTGGATCTGGTAGATGGAGAAGAGCTGCAGTTAGGTACTTTATTTACATATCTGCCGCAGTGGAAAACAATGGTGGCTGCAAATCTTTTCATAACACTTTATACAGTGCTTTGGATGCTGCTGTTCATCGTTCCGGGTATTGTGGCAATGTATCGCTATTCTGCAACATTTTATATTCTGGCTGAAAATCCGGAATTAAGTGCCAGTGAAGCAATTAAGCGTTCTAAGGAACTGATGGACGGGAATAAATGGAGATTGTTCTGTCTGGGATTCAGTTTTATCGGGTGGAATATTCTTTGTGCGTTGACCTTGGGGATTGGTAATTTGTGGCTGAATCCATATATACAGGCAGCAAATGCGGCATTTTATCGGGATATTACAGGATTTTCTGTTAAAATGAATATTGAGTAAAAGGAAAGCAATAAAACAAAATGAGCGGCGATCTGGCACTTTTATAGCGTTGGGTCGCCGTTATTGTTCAGGAGTGGGATTGTATGAAAAAGTTGATGCTATTCGTTTTGTTATTTATCTGTGTTTTTGCTTTGGCTGGTTGTTGCAGGAATGATACTTATAAGATAAGAATTACCGTACCTGCAGGTACTACAGAAGAAATGATTTATCAAGAAGATTTTATCTATTCTGATGAGGAAATATCCCCGAAAGGCAATAAGATTACCCTTTCTTCCGGAGAGGGATTAGGGGATACGGAAGTGGTATTAAAACCAATTGAAGTCAAAGAAGAGAATGCATACGAGCCAACATACCTTACACCCGGTATGCCGGTAGAAATGGCTGTTGAAAAGGGGGCTTGGTTCAAAGTTGGTGTATCTATGCAAAATCCTACGGATACAGATATGACGGTTTATGTTGAAGTCGAAGGCGTAGAAGTTAGAATTGCGTAAAATCCAATTTGTTGAACGAAACGGCGATGATACAGAAAAAGAAGTTCAGAAAGAAGGTGTGCCTTATGAAACGATTGTTTGCTTTATCAATCAGTATGCTGTCTATATTGTCCTTGCTGTTTCCTGTATCGGTAACAGCCAATTCTGCCCAGACACATTGGAGAGGCACAAGCTCCACGGGGGCGATCCTGTCGGGCGAAAACTGTCCGATCGTTGTTGCACATGAAGCATTATCCTTTGATATTCAGGAATTTCCGCAGCAGCAGTATTCGGATGCAGAGGATTTTCTGAACTATTCGGGCAGTGTCACAGCAGAATATACCTTTTATAATCCTGCGGATTATACGGTCAATGCAACACTTGTTTTTCCGTTTGGAAAGTATCCCGATTATCGTATTGCCTATGATCAGGAAACCGAAAAGCGTATCCGAACGATAGATACAGAGAAATATGAGATACTGATAAACGGTGAAGCAATAGAAAAAGAACTGTGGCATACAATCAGTTTTTTTGGCGATTCGTTTGTATTGGAACAGGATCTGGCAAAGTTGAATGGTAAAAGTCTGAATAGTGATTTTTATTCTTCTGAGCTTCCCGTAACAAAATATACCTTTCTAGCCAAAGAGGTGGATGTGGATACCAATTATGCGGCAACAGCAGGGATCATACTTGCTGCAGATGCAGAAGAAACAAAGGTATTTATGGAAAACCAATGCGGCGGGGCTACTCTGGAGCATGGGGTTCGGTTGGATACATGGGTAGATTTGGAGAAGCCGTTTTCTGTCTATGTGATAGGAAAACAGATAGAACTGCCGGAATGGAAGTTTTATCATAATGGTGCGTGTACGGATGAGATTGGCGGCAGGATGGAACTGCTCGGTACAGAAAGTATGACATTCAGAGAGTTTGCACTTTCGGAATATGATACGGAGTATGGAGTATCAGAACAGGACTGGTATCAGGCAGTAATCTATCAGCTGGATTATTTTGAATGGTCGGATGGTGCGATCTACAGTACGGAAGTGAATATGAATCCTGCGGAAAGAAACCAGTTGATGCGTTGGTATCAATATGAGATTACATTAGAACCGGGAGAATGGATTGTAAATACCGTGACAGCACCGCTCTATCCCTCCATTGATATAAAGTATGAACCGCCGATCTATACATATACTTATCTGCTTTCACCTGCACAGACATGGGCGGCATTTGAAGATTTAGATATCGTGATTGATACACCATATTACATGATCCAAAGTGCACCGGAAGGTTTTATTTGGGAAAATCCGGGCTATGCACTTCATTTAACGGCATTGCCGGAAGGAGAACTGACATTTACGCTTTCTGCAGAAGCAGAACCGAAGCTGCCGGAAGGAAAGTCTTCTGTTGTGCTGCTGCTGAGCTTTGGTATTGGAATATTGCTTAGCGGGATGTATTTTAGTAACAAGAGAAAATGAGGCGGCATGGATGAAAAAGGATTTTCGGATATTTTGAAATATGATTTGCCGTTTGCAGAGGAGTATGATGGCTTCTGGAGCAGACCGATTTCCATACAGCACCCTTTGGCAAGGATTGAAATTGTGCCATGGGATAGCTCTATGACAATGATTTTCAGTGATGATAAGAGTATCATCGACAGTTTCAGAGCAGCTTATCCTTATAGTGAGGATATGGAAGAATATATTGATAGATTATGAGGTGAGTGAAATGAAAAAAATGATCAGAACGATTTATGGCGCAAACATCAGAAGAGGAGAAGTTTTCCCCGAAACGGAAGAAACGACGGATGTTTCGGGTATCGTTTCCGAAATTATTGAAAAAAGCGGCGGAAAAACGTAAAAATTCCCACAGAAAAACCTGGAAAAAGGCCTTTTGAAAAATTATCCCCATTTTTATCCACAAAGGTTGAAAAAATGTCGATTTTTCACATAAATAAGCCAAAAAATTAATTTGTAAATTTTTAAAAATACTATTTAACCTTTGTTTACTTAGCAACGCTAATGCTTTGGCGTTTTATATAGATAAGAGACTAAAAAATAGTCTCTTTTTTTTTAATGTTATTAAAAATATATGATATTATGTAATTGGTGATAATATGAATGATAATAACAGGGAGAATAAGAAAAAATATGGTGATGTTGGTCTTAAAATAGGTGTGATTTGTTTTTTTGGATTTATAATAACAGTCATATTATGTTTTCCAGATAAAATTAACAATCCGATTGGAGCCATAATTGCTCTTGTTGCTGCAATTGTGATTATATCTCTTGCAATTATAGATATTATCGTTGTTCAATATGATATTATCCAAATGTCAAAAAACTTATAATGGTATGATCAAATGTGTGTTCACTGATTTAAATACTAACAGATCGATTAGTTGCTTAATTAGAAAACCAATAACATTTGATTTAATAGAAAGTCTGGTTTATAAGGTGGTAGTATCACGTAGTTGTATAAGAACAATAATTATAGATGTAGTTGGTGTTGAACGCGACATCAATGCAATTAATGCC
>CALASU010000276.1 GCA_937888765.1 uncultured Clostridia bacterium
CAGAGCAGGGTGCCGGCTAACGGCCGGTGGAGGCGACTCTAAGGATAGTGCAACAGAAATAGACCGCCTGTCTTATGGCAGGTAAGGATGGAAAGGTGGGGTAAGAGCCCACCGCTGTGGCGGTAACGTCATGGGTCCCTGTAAACCCCACCCGAAGCAAGACGAAGTGAAACCATGGGGCTGCTCGTCCCGTTTCGAAAGTGTCGCATGATGCCGTTGGTAACAACGGACCAAGATAGATGGCTGTCTGAAAAACAGAACCCGGCTTACAGGGCTGCTTACATTTTACTATGCATGAAAAAGACCTTGTGGAAACAAGGTCTTTTTTGATGAATTTATGAAAACGGATTGCATTTTAAGATAGAGTAAAGTATAATAAAAGTGTAAATACTTTGTTTACTATATTTAAAAAAATATGCTTATAGAAAATACCAGAAAAGGCATTACCAAAGTTGCAAGACGGTTAGCCCTGAAGCTTATGGATTACTGGAAAATAATCGTCAAAGTTTGCGAGACTGTGGACGATTATTTTTTTGTGTCGTTTTTTCCATTGTTGTAACCAACTGCGTAACCTAAGCCGAATAAAGATACAGCAAAGGAGATCACAGAAATCAAAGATTCGATGGTCAACATATGGCAACACCCCTCTCTTTTGTTTACATCTCTATAAAAACAGAGCTTGTACTCTCTGGATGAGGGATAACCGTCCTACCGCTTTCTGGTAATGCCTACGGGTATGGTATCAAAAACGACACATATTGTCAACGACTTACAGGAGAAGCGAAAATACGCTTCTCTTTTCTTTTTATGCCAAAAGCAGTATAATACTCAGAGAAACACAGGATAAAAAAACAGAGGTGAGCGCACAATGAAAAATGAATATGTAAAACGTATGCTGGAATACAATAAGGTATTTGTAGAGCATGAGTTATATCAGAAATTTGTAACAACAAAATATCCCGATCGCAAGATTGCGGTACTGGCGTGTATGGATACCCGTATGACAGAGCTGCTGCCTGCGGCACTGGGGTTAAAAAACGGCGATGTGAAGCTGATTAAAAATGCGGGCGGACGTGTGATGCACCCTTACGGCAGTGTGATTTTCAGTCTGATCGTAGCGGTATATGAACTGGGCGTGGATACGGTGTTGGTCGTTGGACATGATGACTGCGGCGGCAGACTGCTTGACCCCAAGGAAATGATTGCAAAAATGAAAGCAAGAGGCATTTCTCAGGAAGCGATTGACCATGTAGACGAAAATCATAAAAATGTAGAGCAGTGGCTGACAGGCTTCGGGGATATTTATGATTCCGTACAGAGCACAGTGGACGCGATTACAGAGCATCCTCTGCTGCCGAAGGATCTGGAAGTCATCGGGCTGATTATGGACCCCCATACAGGAAAAGTAAGAGGAATTTAAAGCAGATAGGGGGAAACTTTCTTTTCTTGGGAAAAGTTTCCCCCTAACCCCCTTCAAAAACCCGCTTAGAAGCAGAAAAGACCTTGGGACGCTGTCCCAAACCCTGCAAGCCTTTGAAAAGGCTTGACCGAAACTTTTTATTTGCCTTCGGCGAACAATTTAAAATTCCTTCGCAGGAACGAAGTTTCTGCATATAAGAGTGCAGGGAAATGATTTCCCTGCCGGGAGTTTGAGGGCAGCGCCCTCAAGAAAAACCCTCAAGAAAGAAGGGACAAAAATGAACCGCACATATATCTTTGAAGAACTGCCCGTCAGACAGGCAGTGTTAAAACAGATTATCCCCGCTGTCGCCAGTCAGATGATCGCCCTGCTCTATAGCCTTGCCGATACCTATTTTGTCGGTATGCTGAATGCTCCTGCACAGACGGCGGCGATTACTGTCGTTTATTCCGCATTCATCATGCTGACAGCCCTCTCCAATCTGTTCGGCATCGGCGGTGCCAGCGTGATCGCCCGCAGGCTGGGCAAAAAAAATCCGCAGGCGGCACAGGAGGTTTCTTCTGTCTGCTTCTGGTTCGGAGCCGCAATCGCCGTCTGCTTTTCATTGTTTTTCCTGCTGTTTGCCCATCCGATTCTCTATCTTTGCGGTGCAAACGAAAGTACCTTCGCTCTGGCATACACTTATGCAAAATGGGTCATTGTCTACGGCGGTATTTTTTCCATATTAAGTACCCTGCTGGCAAACCTCATACGTGCAGAGGGAAGTGCCGCACAGGCATCCTTCGGGCTTTCTCTCGGCGGTATTTTAAATATCATTTTAGACCCGCTTTTCATACTGCCCCAGTTTCTGGGCTTTGGCGTTGTAGGCGCAGGGATGGCGACAGCACTTTCCAATCTGGTTTCCGTACTGTATTTCCTGCTGTACCTCTGCCGTCGAAAAGGGCAGACGCTCATCAACATCAATCCACAGTATCTGCCAAAGGCTAAACTGTACCTGAAAGAAGTTTTAAGCATCGGCTTTCCTTCTGCTCTGCAGTATGGGCTGACCGTTGTCGCCGTTGCCGCACAATCGAAATTCGTATCACAATATGCCACAGAAGCCATTGCCGGCTTGGGCATTGTGAAAAAGCTCGATCAGCTCCCGTTGTATTTCTCCATCGGCGTTGCAAGCGGTCTGCTCCCGCTTCTGGCATATACCCACAGCGCAGGCAAAGAAGAACGACGAAAACAGGCATTCCGCTTCGGGGTCAGCATTTCCTTCGGCTTCTCCATGCTCTGTCTGATTGTGTATGAACTTTTTGCTCCACAGCTTGCATCACTGTTTATCTCTGATACGCTGACCATCGAATACAGTGCCTCTTTCCTGCGCAGAATGGTAACAGCCATGCCCTTTATGGCACTCTGTTACCCGATGATTATACAGTTTCAGGCAATGGGCAAGGTAAAGGAAGCCCTTGTGACTTCTGTCCTCAGAAAAGGGATTCTGGATGTCCCTCTGCTGTTTATTATGGACGCTATTCTGCCGTTATATGGCTGTATGTGGGTACAGCCGATTGTTGATTGTATTTCACTGATCGTTGCTTCTCTCTTTTTACACAGGCTGAAAAAACAAGAATAAGGAGAATCCTATGAATTCTATGACTTTCTTTGATGAAAACGGTATCTTTACCGAAACAGAACACTATCTTATACGAAAAATACTCCCAAAAGACCGCCCATACTACGAAAAACTGGCACTGCACACTCTGCCCGATTTTTTAGAGCTTCCGCAGGATGCGCAGGAACGTGCGGTTTTCCATGTATGGGACACCTTACAGGAAGAGGAACATCTGACCTGCACCATCCTTACCAAAGCGGACAACGCTTTCTGCGGCTTCTGTCAGCTGCAATGGATCGCAAGTCCTGTCCCCGAAATCGGTATTGCCCTGCTGCCTGCCTTTCAGAAGCAAGGCATTGCCTTAGAGGTTCTGCCCGCATTCATGCGGCAGGCAAAAAAAATCCTGCCGATTTCGCATTTTACCGCAAAAATCAAGCAGAATAATCTGCCAAGCCAACAGCTTGCCGAAAAAATCGGTGGTATCTGTATCAGCACAAACGCCCCCTTTCCAAAGGATCTGCCTCCCGAACTACGTGCCTTTGCAGAAAAAGAGTTAAAAAGCTTCATCTATCTGGAATATCATTTTTATTAAAAAAGCCGTGTTCTCCCGAACACGGCTTTACTTCTTATTTCCCTTCGCCAATCAGATATTTTTCCACCATTTCCGCAGCATCCTGCATACAGCCGGGGCAGCTTCTCAGCACAACGCCTGTATCCACACCTTTCAGTGTGCGGCAGTCCATGGACTGATTTTTCGCAATAAAACCATCCTGCATGGGTTTCAGTGTATTGTAACAATCCAGCTTTGTCTGTGGATTTTCCAGATTTGCGTCAGAAACCTTCAGCCCTACCAGATACGCCATAGCAGACACAGCCCCGCAGGGGCCCATTATGCCCATACCTCTGCCGAAGCATTCTGTCGCACGGAACGCTTCCACTTCGGGTACGCCATATAAATCGCTGTATGCGCAAGCAACCGCCTGTGCACAGTTATAACCTTTTTTGTGGTTTTCCATTACTTTTTCAAATCTTTCTGTCATTTCAAACGCCTCCTTAGTACAGCACATTTTTATCCGTATAAAAAACAAAAGGATACCCATCCGGATATCCTTCTTTTTTCCATGAATTACAGGCTGTTTACCAGTCTTGTCAGGGAAGATTTTTTTCTAGCAACTGCGTTTTTGTGGTAGATGCCTTTGATGTATGCTCTGTCGATAGAGGATACTGCGCCTTTCAGAGCTACTGCAGCAGCTTCTTTATCGCCAGCGTTTACAGCAACGATAACTTTTTTCATAGCTGTTTTAACCTGAGATTTGATCATTCTGTTTCTCAGTGTTTTTTTGTTGATAACTTTGATTCTTTTCTTAGC
>CALASU010000277.1 GCA_937888765.1 uncultured Clostridia bacterium
CAAGGCCTGCTGTTCTGCAGAAAATCCGCCTGCAGGTGCGGGTTCTTCTGCTTCTTCCTCTGCAGATTTTTCCACATCCGTGTCCACATTTTCCACAGTTTCATCCTCATCCCAGAAATCGGATTCTTCTTCCTCTTCCCATCCATCCCAGATATCAGGCGCAGGTTCTGTGAAGGGCAGTTCTTCCTCCCATGCTTCTCCTGCAGGATTTGTGTTCATTTCGCTCATTTATTTTTCTCCTTTCTGCCCTGTGCTGCTCTCAGATCGCCGCCTGTCTGTTTATTGGGCTTTTTGTTCGCTTCTACGCTGCCGTTTTTAGGTGCTTTCACTTCCATGCTGCCGCCTCTGCCAACATTCATACCGTTTTTACTCATACTCTTCTCACTTCCTTCCGTTTCCGACCTTAATAAAAATCACTTACATCATCTGTTCTGCGGGCATCTGCACCGCCTGCATCGGCAGCCCCTCCTGTGGAACGGGCATTGCCCCCGCCTGCTGCATCATCTGCTCCTGCTGATTCTGCATCTGCATTTGCTGTTCCATCTGCTGCTCCTGCATCTGTTTTTTCCCTTCCAGCTGTTCCTTGATCTCTGCCGCAAAAGGATAATGCTGATTTGCCATCATACTCCAGAACAGGATCAGTGTGTCCAGTTCCTGCGGATTCCCGAATGCACCCGTCTGCAGATTCATTCTGATTTCCTGCCACATTGCCTCGCGGTTGCCCGCTAATGCACTGCTGTTGTCTACGCTGAACAGAAAATCATCGATCCAGTACCACTCCCCGGCTGCATCCTGTGCCAGATAATCGTATTTATTGAACTCACTGTAGGTCGTAGAGCCATCTACATTCTTGTGTCTTACACTTCTCGGTTCATCGCTGTATGCCAGCAGGAATTTGAACATCGCTTCGTATAAATCCGCATACATTGCGTTTTTCATAATACGCTTGCTTTCCAGTCGTCCTGCTGACTGTGCCACCGCAATCTGCTTCGCCGTCCCGCTGGTAGCTGTCCTGTCAGGTCTTCCCTGAAAGCTGTCTGTAATGCCCAGAATATTTCTCGCCTGCTGATAGTTGGAATCTGCCACTGCCTGATCGTAGCTTGTGTCTACCTGCAGATTATGCACCCCAAACATCGAAACCTCCGAAGGCTTCGAGAATCGCACGATTTTCAGCTGTTCATCTGTGTATTCTACTTCCGTTTCTTCTCCATGCGTCAATACACTTCCACCCTTGTCCAGCTTCTCCTGTATGCGGGTGTCGCATTTTTTAATCATGTTCTGCTGATCTGCGATTTTATCAACGTCACTGTCACCCAGCACCTTCCCCCATACGCTTACATTCTTCCGAATCACGATGGGGTAAATATCGGGCTTATAGTAAGGGATTTCCCTTGGTCTGGTTACCATCATCGGCTGTGCTTCGTATGCATTGCCCCATTCATCCATCATCAATGGCTGCATTCCCTCCTCGGGCATCTGTTCCACCTGTTCATATTGGGAAATGGTACTGCCGTCACTCCGCACAATATCCTCATATAATGGGAAGGTATCACTGTCCCTTTCTTCTGCTTTCCTGCTTCCGCAATAAGGACAACTCTCCTCTCCTGTCATATCTCCGCCGCATTTCGCGCAGATCCTTCCTTTTCTCGCCTGATAGTCTTCCAGATATTCCAGAACTGTATCGTTTACCCATGCAAATCTGCCAATCCCGCCTTTTTTGTTGCGGAAATAGCCAAAATGCACCGTTACCACATCATCTGCCGTGTCTGTGCCGCCTCTGGCTGCAGGCTCTTTCTCCGTTTCGTTTTCTACATCCACACCCCACTTTTCCAGAACGTGTGCCTTTGTCATGCTCATGTTCAGAATGATGTAATCCATGTCATTCACTTCATTTACGCCATGCTGAAAGATTACCTGTCTGGGATGCAGAATGCTGATACATAATTCACCCCGTGTATGATGTGTATGTCTGTCGCTGTCCCACTCCACAAGAAAGATGTCCCCGCCCTGTACAGGCGAAATTCTCTCATCCAGATCGTTCATCCGCTCAAACGGCAGCCTGTCTGTTTCATTTCGCAGATAATCTTCCAGTGTTTTTGCCAGCTGTTCATGCTCCTGCCTTCTCGCCGTAACCTTCGGCATCGGAAAAGAGCTGTCCACCTGCGCTTCCATCAGCTCTGCCACGATGTTCCTCACACCGCTTGCCTGTTGTGCTTTTTTGCTCGTATCCGTGCCGGGTGGTCTGTCAATTTCCCTTGTCCCGTTGTAGAGACTGCTCCTTTTTTCCATAGCGGCAAATTCCGCAGCCATCGCCGATTCATTTCGCCGCAGTCTGTCCTGCCAGAGCTGCAGCATCTGCCCCTCTTTTTTTTTCTTCAATGCGCCCCCTCCTTTCTCTTAAACCCTTTTCCGAATCAACTTGTAAAGAATTTTGACAAGTTCCCTCTCGAAATCTTCAATAAATTCCTTAAAAATGCAGGTTATTGATTGCCTTCTCCTTCTTCTGCTGGTCAATCCCGATATATCTCCTCGTTACCCCTGGGTCATTATGCCCTAGCAGCTCCTGTACCATAACCACATCCCCGCCTGTCTCCATATACAGCCAATAAGCGAACGTCTTTCGCAGCACATGACAGCTAACTCCGTCTTCGTACCCCACGGCATCCGCAGCTTCATTTAAAATCTGCCATGCCCGAATTCTCGAGATAGGTTTATTTGCTTTCCTCTTTTTGTTGCGAAAAGCAAATTCATAATCTTTTCGCCCCTTGAAATACTGCTTGTATATCTCCTGCAGGTGCGGATTGATTGGCAGAAGAATCGTCTTGCCCGTCTTCTGCTCCTTGATTGCGATACGCTCCTTATCTCTCAGATCACGCACCCTGTACCGCAGAATGTCGCTGATTCTTCTTCCGAGATAAATCCCTGTCATAAACAACACATAGTCCCGCATATCCTTTTTGTCTTTCAGGTAATCCCCAATATCCGCAATCACATCCCTGTCTTCGATTGGCATTGTGAACTTCATCTGGGATCACCCCACTTTTCCCTGAGGTATTTCCTGCCCTTTGCATCTGCCCTGCGGTAATCTTCCCACATATCCGTTGTCCATACCGTCTTTTTCGTTTTCGCCCCCTCCTCTCCCGCTGTCATCTTCTGCTGTCCTCTTGCCATCAGAGCGATACCATATGCCATCACAAGGTCGTCATGTTTCCCCTGTTCGGCTTCCGCTTTGC
>CALASU010000278.1 GCA_937888765.1 uncultured Clostridia bacterium
AGATCGTCGATGATATTACGAACTCTTTCCATCATGGTACGCATACATGCCGCCAGAGAACCGATCTCATCTTCGGATTCATAATCAATATTTACATTCAGCGAGCCCGCCGCCATTGTATTTGCCGCTTTTTCCAGATCTGTCAGAGGATTCAGCATCTTTTTCAGAGCCGCCATAACCAGAGCCCCGATTACCAGTACGGAAAGCACAGCCACAACCAGTGTGATCATTCTGATACTTATCACTGCCGCAGAATATTCTTTTTCGGGCAGGGATGTTTTTACCCACCACTGTTCATTGCCCACCTGAATGGGAGATGCATAGTGTACATATGTACCGTCAGCTTCTTTTGTTTCTGTATGGAATGCAGCAGTACCGTTGAACCGGTTGCTCAGTTCTGTATAACCTTTTTCTGTGATAATTTCCTTCAGATTGGAGCCGATTGTATCTGTATGTGTGCTGTAGATGATGTTGTGATTGCTTCTTACCAGATCAATGTACATGGAAGGATAGTTTTCATCCACTGTATCGAGCATGGAGAAAATGTCGCTTCTGATATCCAGCAGAACAATCCCTTTAAACTGACCATTATACTGAATAGGAACACCAATAGAATACATCAGTGTGCCGTTTGTGTCTATATACGCATCCATAAAGGACATATAGCCGCCTTTGGTATCCACATAGTAGGGTCTTGTTTCATATCTGTCATATGTAAAGTTTTCCAGTGTTCTTGCCGCAACATCCGTTCTGACCGCATAAGGACCGTAATGCTGAATATTGGGAGAAAATGTATAAGGTTCCAGGAACACCCCTACCCCTTCCAGATTGTCATTGCTGTCCAGTGCAGACCAGATTGCATTCAGAATAATATCCTCTGCTTCCTTCTGGTCAGGTGTCAGCATACCGTTTACACGGCTGGTAATGGTACCCTCACCAACGCCGCCTGCCTGCACGGCAAACAGACGCTGCAGTTCAAAATCCACTGTTGCGGAAATCTGCTCACACTGATCCAACACTGTCTGGATCTTCAACACATTTTCTTCAGAAATTTTATTGAACTGTGCGTTCATTGCTAGATTCAGACCATTTGTGAATCTGCTGATGGAAAGCAGATTCGATCCCATCATACAAACAAACAGCACAATCCCGCAGATAATGCCTAATTTTGTACTGAGCTTTTTGCTGCCAAGCGTGTTGCCTTTGACATCAAGTCTTTTTTCTTTCTTTTTTCTTTCTTTCTTTTCCCTTCCTGGTTTCATACATAAGACTCCCTTTCATTTCTTTCCTTGCTCCTTTTTTTCAAGCATCGACAAATGTATTTGCTTGAAAACATATCAACTACAGCATACCATGAAAGTTATATAATTCCAAGTATTTTTATTCATGTATACATACTTTTTTACAAAAAAAGCGGTACCAGAACGGGCACGATCAGCGTACAGACAACACCGCTTACAAAGGAAAGTACAGCCACCGTTGCATTCGTATTTTTACTGATGATACCAAGTGTTGTATCCATTGCCGTTGCCCCTGCCGGTGCAATCGCACAGTAAAAATTCAGATGACTTGCAATAAACGGTACAATGATAAAAGTCAGCATTTCTCTGAATACATTTGCAAGAAAGGAGATGGTTC
>CALASU010000279.1 GCA_937888765.1 uncultured Clostridia bacterium
TCAAAGGGGAATCGGATGCGTCTTCTTTTCCTTCTGGCGGTTTGCGTGCCACATTTGAAGCAAGAGGCTACACAGCTTGGGACTGTACTTCTCCTGCGTTTCTGCGTGAGGATGCGGGCGGCGTAACATTATATATTCCTACAGCGTTTTATTCCTATACAGGGGAAGCTCTGGATAAAAAGACACCGCTGCTTCGTTCTGCGGAAGCGGTTGGCAAACAGGCCATGCGTATTCTGCGCCTGTTCGGCAACACGACAGCGAAAAAAATTACGGTAAGCTGCGGTGCAGAACAGGAATATTTCCTGATTGACAGAGATTTATATAATGAAAGAAAAGACCTCATCTTTACAGGTCGTACATTGTTCGGTGCAGCCCCTCCGAAAGGACAGGAGCTGGACGATCACTATTTCGGCAGTATCAAAGAAAGAATTGCCTGCTTTATGCGTGAACTGAATGTGGAACTCTGGAAACTGGGTGTTCCTGCGAAAACACAGCATAACGAAGTTGCACCCGCACAGCATGAGCTTGCGCCTATTTATGATGACTGCAATCAGGCGACAGACCACAATCAGCTGATTATGGAAGCGATGAAGCGTATTGCGGGACATCACGGACTGGCGTGTCTGCTGCATGAAAAACCCTTTGCAGGCGTAAACGGCAGCGGTAAGCATAACAACTGGTCTTTAGGGACAGACGACGGTATCAATCTGCTGGACCCCGGCAAGACCCCACACGAAAATGCACAGTTTTTAGTATTCCTGTCTGCAATTATCAAAGGTGTGGATGAATACCCCGAACTGCTCAGATTGTCTGCTTCCAGCCCCGGCAATGACCATCGTCTGGGTTCTCAGGAAGCACCTCCTGCAATCGTATCTATTTTCCTTGGCGATCAGCTGGTGGATATTTTCGACCAGATTGAACACGGCGAAGCGACAAGCTCCCTGCAGGGCGGTAAAATGCGTGTTGGTGTAAATACACTGCCCACATTGAAAAAAGACGCAACAGACAGAAACAGAACCTCTCCATTTGCCTTTACAGGAAATAAATTTGAATTCCGTATGCCTCCTTCCTCCGGTTCTATTTCCGGCCCTAACTTTGCACTGAATACCATTGTTGCGGAAGAACTGCGCAAATTTGCGGATGAGCTGGAACAGGCGGAAGATTTTAATGCGGCAGTGCATGAGCTGATTCGCAGAACGTATGTGGAACACAAACGCATTATTTTTGACGGCAACGGCTATTCCGATGAATGGATTGAAGAAGCGAAGCGCAGAAATCTGCCTAACATTACAAACTCCGTGGATGCGGTAGACGCATTCCTGTCTGATAAGGTTATCACACTGTTTGGCAGACACGGCGTACTGAATAAGGTGGAATTGCAGTCCAGAGCGGAAATCCGCTATGAAGCATATATCAAACAGATTAACATTGAAGCAAAGACAATGATTCATATTGCGTCCAAACAGATTCGTCCTGCGGTTGTGAAATATGCAGGGGAAATTGCAAAATCCGTTGCGGCAGTACAGGCAATCGGTCTGGATGCTTCCGCAGAAATGGAACTGATGCATGAGATCAATGAAAATCTGAAAGAATTCCATGAAGCACTGAAGGTTCTGATAGAAGTGACAGAGCAGGCAAACAAGCTGGATACAGATAACAAATCTCAGGCAATCTTCTACAGGGATCATGTATTTGCGGCAATGAATGCGCTGAGAAAACCTGCGGATGTGCTGGAAATGCTGGTGGATGAAAGAGCATGGCCTTTCCCTACATACGGCGCACTGTTGTACAATATTTAAAAACATTATGTTTTTTTTGAAGCACAATGTAAAAAAATGTTTAAATTTCTTGCAACTTATCGACGGTTGCGTTATAATGAACCTAATTGAAAACAATTCGATAAAAAAATTATATAAATAATTTTTTACAATATATCGTTATTTTATTACAATTTTCTATGCTGCGATTTTCGACAAATGCCGAAAATACAGCAAAAAAAGCTGAGTGGAGGCGAATTGTAACATGGTAGCTGATGACAAGAGAATCAGAATCATCACAGGTCACTACGGCAGCGGCAAAACCGAATTTGCTGTTAACTACGTGAAAGCATTGCGTGAAAGCGTAGAAGGCAAGGTTGCCATCGCCGATTTGGATATCGTAAATGTTTATTTCCGTTCCCGTGAAAAGAAAGAGGAAATGGAAGAAATGGGAATTCAGGTGATTGCATCCAATCTGGATACAGCAGTTGCTGACGTGCCCGCAGTTTCCGGTGCTATGACAATGCCCGTGCAGAACAAGGAATATCAGTACGTGATTGACCTTGGCGGCAATGATGTCGGCACACTGGTTCTGGGCAGAATCAAACCCGTGATCGACCATACGGAAACAGACTTCTTTATGGTAGTCAATGCATATCGTCCCAATACCTCTACACCTGAGGGAGTCATTGAACAGATGGAAATTCTGGAATATGCTGCTGGGATGAAGGTGACAGGCTTCATCAACAACACAAACCTGGTCAGAGAAACCACTGTGGAATGTCTTAAACACGGGGATGAGGTGCTGAGAGAAGTCACAAAACGCACAGGTGTACCTGTGAAGTACGTAGCTTATGTCGAAGAACTTCTGACAGAAGCTGTACCTGAAGGACTTGCTGGGGAAAAATTCCCCATGAAGTTTAATATGAGGAAAACCTGGATGTAAATTCAAATATTATGGAGGTGTATTTTGAATGGCAAAAGGTAAAGTAACTATCAATGAAGTAATCTGTAAGGGTTGCGGTCTTTGCGTATCCGTTTGTCCTAAAAACGTTCTCGCTCTGTCCACAACAAAAATCAACCCTGCAGGCTACAATCCCGCAGAAATGGTAAGCGAAGATTGTATCGCATGCACAAGCTGTGCAAAAATGTGTCCTGACTGCGCGATCGTAGTAGAAAAACTGGACTAATAGAGAGGAGGAAATTTCAATGGCAAAAGTTTTGATGAAAGGCAACGAAGCAGTTGGTAAAGCGGCTATTGAGGCAGGTTGCAGATATTTCTTTGGCTACCCCATCACTCCTCAGTCCGAAGTACCCGAATATTTATCCAATGAATTACCCAAAGTAGGTGGCACATTCGTTCAGGCTGAATCTGAAGTAGCTGCTATCAACATGGTATACGGCGCAGCAGCAGCTGGTGCAAGAGTTCTGACAAGTTCTTCTTCCCCCGGTCTGGCTCTGAAACAGGAAGGTATTGGTTACATCTCCAACGCATCCCTGCCCGCAGTTATCATCAACATGATGAGAGGTGGCCCGGGTCTGGGTACAATTCAGCCCGGTCAGGCAGACTACAACCAGTCCGTTAAAGGCGGTTCCAACGGTGACTACCACGATGTAGTACTGGCTCCCGCATCCGTACAGGAAGCTGTAAACATGGTTATGGAAGCTTTCGATATCGCTGATATCTATCGTATTCCCGTAATCATCCTGGCTGACGGTCTGATCGGTCAGATGATGGAACCCGTTGAATTCAACTACGTTCCCAGAGCAGGTCTGAAAGAAAAAGATTGGGCTCTGACAGGCGGTCGTACAGGTGACAGACACAACATCAAAAACCTGGTTATCGATCCCGATGACTGTGAAGCTTGGAACCATGACCACTTCAAAGTATACGCTAAAGTGGAAGAAAACGAACAGGCTTGGGAAGAATACCTGCTGGATGACGCTGAATATGCATTCGTTGCTTACGGTACAGCTTCCAGAGTAGTTAGAACAGCTATCGGTTACCTGAGAGCTGAAGGCTATAAAGTAGGTATGCTGAGACCTAAAACACTGTGGCCTTTCCCTCAGAAAGCATTCGACAAATTCAATGGTCAGATCAAAAAATTCCTGGACGTAGAAATGTCCATGGGTCAGATGGTTCCCGACGTTGCAGTTGCATGTAACGACAAAAACAAAGTAGAATTCTACGGCAGAACAGGCGGTAACGTACCTTCCGTAGATGAAATCGTTGAATTCGGTAAAAAAATTATGGGAGGTGACAAATAATGGCAGTTGTATTTGAAAAAACAAGAGGTCTGACAGACGCTAAATTGCATTATTGTCCCGGTTGTGGTCACGGTATCGTACACAGACTGGTAGCAGAAGTTCTGGTAGAAATGGGTGAACTGGAAAACGCAATCGGTTGCGTACCCGTAGGTTGTGCAGTATTTGCTAACAACTACTTCAACACAGACGCTATTCAGTGTGCACACGGTCGTGCTCCCGCAACAGCAACAGGTATCAAGAGAGTACATCCCGACGCTACAGTATTCACATACCAGGGCGACGGTGACCTGGCTTCCATCGGTACATGTGAAATCGTTCACGCAGCAGCTCGTGGCGAAAAAATCACAACAATCTTCATCAACAACGGTATCTACGGTATGACAGGCGGTCAGATGGCTCCTACAACACTGCCCGGCATGAAAGCTACAACAGCTCAGAAAGGCCGTGACCCCAAAGTAAACGGTAACCCTATCCGTGTATCCGAAATGCTGGCTACACTGACAGGTCCCGCATACATTGAACGTGTATCCATCTCCACACCTGCTCAGGTTGCTAACGCTAAAAAAGCAATCAAAAAAGCATTTGAAATCCAGAAACAGGGCCTGGGCTTCGCATTTGTTGAAGTTGTATCCACATGCCCTACAAACTGGGGTGTAACACCTGTTAAAGCTATGGAATTCGTAAGAGAACAGATGATCCCTTACTATCCTCTGGGCGTATTTAAAGATATTACAGTAGAGGAGGGCAAATAATATGAGTAACTTTTCTTCTATCATCGCAGGCTTTGGTGGTCAGGGCTCTCTGCTGATGGGTAAAATTATGGCATATGCAGGCATGCTGGAAGGCAAAGAAGTATCTTGGTGCCCTTCCTACGGTCCTGAAATGCGTGGTGGTACAGCGAACGTAAACGTTATCATCTCCGATGAAACAGTAGGTTCTCCCGTTATCACAAAAGATGCTGACTGTATCGTAGCACTGAACCAGCCCTCTCTGGACAAATTCGCTCCCGTTGTTAAAGTTGGCGGTTCTCTGGTTATCAACGCTGACCTGTGCAAAGCTGGCGAAGTAAAAGAAGGCGTTAAAGTATACGCTGTTCCCGCTAACACAATCGCAGTAGACAACTTTGGCAGTGCTAAACTGGCTAACCTGGTTATGCTGGGTGCTGTAGTATACGCTACAGGTGCTATGCCTCTGGAAAGCATTGACGATACATTCGCTCACGTATTCGAAGGCGGCAAAGCTAAATTCATCCCCGATAACAAAAAAGCATTTGAACTGGGTTACGAAGCAGCTAAAAATCTGTAATTGAAACACAACGTCTGTTAAGATGATGTTTTCTTCCCCCGTATGGTAACATACGGGGGTTTTTATATTGTGAAAAAAGAAAAAAAGATAAAAAAGGAATAAAATGTATTTCAAAGTTGGGCATAAGATAAAAAAGATATTTCGTGCAGGGGGCATTTATGATATACTAAAAGGTAGTATATCGTAAAAAGGCTGAAAGTGGCTAAGAATATGGCAGAGGGAGTACAAAACATGAAGAACAGAGTGAAGATTTCCATTGATGGAAAAAGCTTTACCCTGGTAGGGGAAGAAACAGAAGAACATATGATGCAGGTGGCTGCGTACATTGATCAGAAAATGGCGGAGATTCGTCAGAAAGCAAATGCAGTCAAGGTGGATTCCAGTGTGGCGTATGTGCTGACAGCTGTGAACGTGGCAGATGACTATTTTAAGGAAAAAGCATATCATGCAGAGCTGGAAGGTCGTCTGACAGGATTGACAGAAAGAGCAAGAGGTCTGATGGAACAGGTGGAACAGCTGGAGGATGAGCGCAGACAACTGAAGGAAGAAAAAGCGCAAGCAACACAGAAAGAAGCAGCTTACGAAGAAAAGATCAAAGAACTGCAGACACAGACAGCGGCGAAGGTTGCGGCGCATGAAATGAAGATCAAGGAATTGGAAGAAAAACTGGCGGCTTCCGAAAAAGCCAGAACGGTGGCGGAAAATAAGCTGGATGATTATATGATTGCGATGGAAGGACAGCAGATACAGGTCTACCATCCACAGAAACACACAAGTAACAGACGAAGAAGGTGATTGTCGA
>CALASU010000280.1 GCA_937888765.1 uncultured Clostridia bacterium
CAAATCGGGTCAAGGGGGTGACCCCCTTGCAGGGTGTGGGACAGCGTCCCACGGTGTTTTATGCTTCGAGCTTGTCACACAGCTCGTTGATCTGCTTGAGGATTTTTTCTACATCGCGGTTTGCGCCGCCTTTGTTCTGGGAGATGATGCGCAGCAGACGCTTGCCCGCCAGATCCATCTGCTCGGACAGATACGCCGCACGCTTGCCGCCTTCGGACTGTGCCTTTGCGTGGGGGTTCGCTTTCGGCGCAACAGGAATCTTCACACCCTCGGAGATCATCTGATTGGTCAGAAGATCGAAGCACGCACCGCTGTAGGGTGCAAAGGCGTTGTAGCCGTGTTCTTCAAACAGGCATTTTGTGAAGGATTCACAGACAAGGTCTTCGCCGTGTACCACAAAAACACGCTCGGGCTTCTGTTTGAAATGATTGAGCCAGTTGAGCAGTCCGCGCTTGTCGGCGTGTCCGCTGATCCCCGCAAGCTGTTCAATATGTGCATTTACGGTGATGGTTTCGCCGAACAGACGCACTTCCTGCGCCCCTTCTACGATATTGCGCCCCAGTGTGCCGATTGCCTGATAGCCTACGAAAAGGATCGTGGATTCCTGCCGCCACAGGTTGTGCTTCAGATGGTGGCGGATACGCCCCGCTTCACACATACCCGATGCGGAAATGATGACCTTCGGGCTGTTGTCAAAGTTGATTGCCAGAGAGTCATCGGGCGTGACAGCAACCTCTAAGCCGGGGAATGCCAGCGGATTGATCCCGTTTTTGACCAGTTCCAAAGCATCATCATCGTAGCAGTCCAGATAATTTTCCGCAAAGATGCGGGTTGCTTCAATGGCAAGCGGGCTGTCCACATATACCTTGAAATGGTCGTGCCCCCAGATCAGTTTTCTTTCCTTGATTTCCCGCAGGAAATACAGCAGCTCCTGCGTACGCCCTACCGCAAAGGAGGGGATGACCAGATTGCCGCCGCGGTCGAAGGTTCTCTGGATATGATACGCAAGCTCTGTCACATAATCGGGCGGCATATTGTGGTAGCGGTCGCCGTAGGTGCTTTCCATGATGACATAATCGGCATCCTCGGTAAAGCTGGGATTCTGGATGATCGGCTGATTGATATTGCCGATATCGCCCGAAAATACAATTTTTTTGGTAACGCCGTCTTCTGTCAGCCAGATTTCGATACTGGACGAGCCTAAGAGATGCCCGATGTCGGTAAAGCGGATTTCAATACCGTCGCAGACACGGATTTTTTTCTGATAGTCACAGGGCACAAAGTACCGCAGTACAGCAGAAGCCTCTTCTGTGGTGTATAAGGGTTCAAATGGTTGTTTGCCCGCACGTTTGTTTTTACGATTGCGCCACTGGGCTTCAAATTCCTGAATGTGCGCACTGTCAAGCAGCATGATGCGGCACAGTGCTGTGGTTGCTTCTGTGGCATAGATCTGCCCTTTGAAGCCGTTTTTATACAGCAGGGGGATCAGACCCGAATGGTCGATATGTGCATGGGAAAGGAATACATAATCAATTTCAGCCGCAGAAACGGGGATCTCCTGATTTTCATAGGTATCGTGTCCCTGTTCCATACCGCAGTCGAGCAGGATACTTTTGCCGCACGCCTCGATGTAGTGACAGCTTCCTGTTACCTCATGTGCAGCACCCAAAAACATCAGTTTCATAAGCAGTCCCTCCTTAGGTATATTGTATGTAATGTATGTTTTTCTGGAAAAACAGTACGTCATTTCTTATAAAAAGTATACTGCTTTTTTGCTGTGCTTACAAGCATTCGGCAGAGTTTTCACATAAAAATAAGATTGGGGTATTTTGGAAGATGTCCATTGTTTTTTCCTACTGGTCAGAAGGGAAATTATAGGATATAATAAAATAGTACATGATTGGAAATCACAGCCTTGTAAAGGAGGATGAATAACATGATGACAACAACAAAAATAAGCGAAATTTTCCATATCGTAAAAGGGGAACATGGTGACCCCCATACCGTTCTGGGGATGCATGAAATCGAAAAGAACGGCAAGAAAATGGTAAGCGTGCGCGCATTTATGCCCAACGCAGAAAAAATTACCGTAATCGACTTTAATCAGAAAAGAAAAAAATATCCCATGGAAAAAATCCATGAAGAAGGCTTTTTTGAAGTAACAATAGAAGACAGAGAAGAATGGTTCCGCTATCAGCTGGAATATACCGATTATACAGGCAACAGCTGGAAAGCGTATGATCCCTATTCCTTTGAACCTACGATTTCCGATTATGACAGACACCTTTTCGGTGCAGGCAGACACTACGAAATCTATGAAAAAATGGGCGGCAGACTGACCACACACGGCGGTGCAAAGGGTGCATCCTTTGCTGTATGGGCGCCCAATGCAAAATCTGTCAGCGTTGTAGGCGACTTCAACCTGTGGGACAGCCGCAGAAACCCCATGCGTCTGTTGGAAAAATCCGGTATCTGGGAAATCTTCATTCCCGGTCTGAAAGAAGGGGACAAATATAAATTCCATGTGGTACAGTGCGACGGCAGAAAAGTGCTGAAAGCTGACCCTTATGGTCTGTATGCGGAAGTAAGACCCAATACAGCTTCTGTGCTGTATCCTCTGAAACGCTATAAATGGAAAGACAGACGCTGGCTGACAAGCAGAAAGAAAACAGATATGAAAAAAGCACCTGTCAATATGTATGAAGTGCATCTGGGCTCCTGGATGCGTGAAGAAGGAAACCGCTTCATGACTTATACAGAACTGGCGGAAAAGCTGATCCCTTATGTAAAGGAAATGGGCTATACACACATCGAACTGCTGCCTGTGGAAGAACATCCCTTTGACGGCAGCTGGGGCTATCAGGTAACAGGCTATTATGCGCCTACAAGCCGTTACGGCACACCTGATGAATTCAAATACTTTGTAGATACCTGCCACCAGAATGGCATTGGCGTGATTCTGGACTGGGTACCCGCACACTTCCCCAAAGATGATTTTGCACTGGCTCGTTTCGACGGCTCTGCGCTGTATGAACATGAAGATCCCCGTCAGGGTGACCACCTGCAGTGGGGTACACATATCTTCAACTATGGCAGAAAAGAAGTATCCAACTTCCTGCTGGCAAATGCCCTGTTCTGGATCGAAGCATATCATCTGGACGGTTTGCGTGTGGATGCGGTAGCTTCCATGCTGTATCTGGACTTCTGCAGAGAAGATGGCCAGTGGTTGCCTAACAAACACGGCGGCAGAGAAAATCTGGAAGCTGTGGAATTTATCAAGCATATGAACTCTATCATGGCACAGCGTGTACCCGATGCACTGGTGATTGCGGAAGAATCCACATCCTGGCAGGGTGTTACAAAATCTGCGGATGAAAATGGTCTGGGCTTCAGCCTGAAATGGAACATGGGCTGGATGAATGACTTCCTGAAATATATCAAGAACGATCCTATTTACAGAAAATATCATCATAACAATATTACGTTCGGTATGGCATACGCATATTCCGAAAACTTTATTCTGGTACTGTCCCATGATGAAGTGGTACATACAAAGAGCTCTATGATCGGCAAAATGCCCGGCGATGACTGGCAGAGATTTGCCAACCTCAGAGTGGCATATGGCTTTATGTATGGTCACCCCGGTAAGAAGCTGCTGTTCATGGGCAGCGAATTTGCACAGTATCAGGAATGGAGCGAAGCACGTTCTCTGGACTGGCATCTGCTGCAGTATCAGGACCACCAGGAAATGCAGAGATATGTGAAAGCACTGAACCATCTGTATCTGAATGAAAAAGCATTCTGGGAACAGGACTTCGAGCCTGACGGTTTCCAGTGGATTGACTGTGACGATAAGGACAGATCCATGGTATCCTTTATCCGTCGCTGTGAAGATAAGGAACTGGTATTCATCTGCAACTTCACACCCAATACTTACGAAGATTATCGTCTGGGCGTGCCCGCAGCAGGTGCATATGTTGAAATCTTCAACAGTGATGCAGAAGAATTCGGCGGCAGCGGTGTAGAAAACACAGGTGAACGCATCAGTGAAGAAGTGGAATGCCACAATCTGCCTAACAGCATCCAGCTGAGAGTACCCCCTCTGGGTATGACAGTACTGGAACGCAAGATTGTTCCTGAAGAAAAGAAAAAAGCAAAATCCGAAGAAAAATAATCCGACAACGGCTTAAGAAAATAAAGTTTTTAAAAGGAAATTTCTGGCAATGTATTGAGAAAAGCCCTGAAATTGCAGAAAATCAGGGCTTTTTTAAGGAAAAACCTTCCAATTTTTACAGAACTTTTACTTTGCTTTGATTTTTCTCCAGAAAATCGCAGGATTCTTATTGACGTTGTGGAAGTTTTTGTG
>CALASU010000281.1 GCA_937888765.1 uncultured Clostridia bacterium
AGGGGAATCATTCCCCTTGCAGGGTGCTCGAGGGACAGCGTCCCTCGAAGGAAAAAGGATGTCAACAAGAGTTGACATCCTTTTTATTTTACAGTTTTGCGATGACGGCATCGGCAAATTCTTCTGTAGAAGCTGTGCCGCCCATATCCTGTGTGAGTATCTTTCCTTCGGAAATGACTTCAGAAACGGCTTTTTCAATCGCCGCCGCAGCTTTTGCTTCGCCCAGATGTGCGAGCATCAGAGAAGCGGAGAGGATGCACGCTGTGGGGTTGATCTTATGCTGTCCTGCAATATCGGGCGCAGAGCCGTGGATAGGTTCGAAGATAGCACCGTCTACGCCGACATTTGCACTGGGTGTCAGACCCAGACCGCCAACCAGACCTGCACACAGATCGGATACGATATCGCCGTATAGGTTAGGGCAAACCAGTACATCGTAGTCTTCGGGATGCATTACCAGACGCATACACATCGCGTCTACGATACTGTCATTGAATTCGATCTGAGGATATTCCTTTGCAATCTGGCGGGCTACATCAAGGAACAGACCGTCTGTGCATTTCATGATATTTGCTTTATGTACTGCGGTTACTTTCTTTCTGCCTTCTCTGACCGCATACTCGAAAGCATAACGACAGATGCGTTCACAGCCTTTTCTTGTAATCAGTTTGATGCTTTCCGCCGCATCTTCGCCTACCATATGTTCAATGCCTGCATACAGGTCTTCTGTATTTTCGCGAACGATAACAAGGTCGATATTATCGTATCTTGTAATGACGCCGGGATAGGTTTTGGCGGGGCGTACATTTGCATACAGATCAAATGTTTTGCGCAGTGCTACGTTTACACTGCGGAAGCCTGTGCCGACGGGTGTTGTGATAGGGCCTTTCAGTGCTACCCCGTTTTTGCGAATGGAATCAATGACATGATCGGGCAGGGGAGTGCCGTACTTTTCGATCATGGCCGCGCCTGCTTCCATTTCATCCCAGATGATGTCAACACCTGTTGCTTCAACGACTTTTTTTGCAGCTGCGACTACTTCGGGGCCGCTGCCGTCCCCGGGGATCAGTGTTACGTTATATGCCATATTAGTTACCTTCTTTCGTATAATTCAGTAAACCGCCTGCCAGCAGAATGTCTGCCTGTCTTGCGGAGATGTTCAGTCTTGTGGGAATTTCTTCGCCTGTGCGTACGCAGGTTACCATAACATTTTCCCCGTTAACTGCCGCTTTGATCTGGTCTGCGGCAAATTTGATTACAAATTCATCGCCCAGCTTGATGCTGTCATAATCCCATTCGTTTACGAATACCAGAGGCAGGATACCGTTGTTGATGAGGTTCGCCATGTGGATACGGGCAAAGGATTTCGCCAGTACGCCTTTTACGCCCAGCTGCAGAGGAGCCAGTGCCGCGTGTTCACGGCTGGAACCCTGACCATAGTTCTGACCGGCAATAATGAAGCCGCCGCCTGCTTTTTTCACGGTTCCCACATAATCGAAGCTATCCAGAACGATATCCGCACCGGGATACTGCATCAGGCTTTCCACCATCACTGCCATCTGTTCTGCTGCAGCCACGAAATCATTCTGAGATGCTCTGCCTTCTGCAAACAGTGCAGCCATTTCAGCTTTTGCAGCCGCTGTTTCTTCCGGTGTACCTGCTTCTACAGAATCCATCACTGCCATCATATATGCTTCTGTCGCATCGATCACCTGATCAGGGTTATCTGCTACAAAATGCAGCAGGTCTGCCAGGAGCTGTGCCACTTCGCGGCCATTGGCTTCGATCTGATAACCGCTGTTGATTTCTTTGACCATGCCTGTTTCAAAACCATCCAGAACATCTTCATAGAATGTAAATACGGCATCATACAGCTCAGACATATTCTGTTCCGGAACGACAGATTCCATATCCACGCCTGTCAGCTGTTCTACAGAAACCAGTTCGATATATTTATCTTCTGCCAGAACTGCTTTAAAATCCTGCGCAAATGCATCACTCATAATGTACTTGTCTTCATAGCCATCTACCAGATCACCATACATCTGATAAGCACCCCACAGGGTATCGCTGGTTACAAAAACACCTTTATTCAGGCTATAATACAGTTTGCCCAGATCATAATTCTTGCCATTATAAGTCACATCAAACGCCATATCATATTCCAGCGTATCGATATTCATGTTCATATCATAATCCACTTTCAGGGATTTCTTGCCGTTCATACCAG
>CALASU010000282.1 GCA_937888765.1 uncultured Clostridia bacterium
TTTTCCAGTGATATTTATATGGAGATTGTCAGATGCGATGTCAGCAAGGGGGATGCACTGGAAGCGGCGGCAAAAGAAGCAAATGTTGCATTGGAAGATACCATTGCCATTGGCGACAGCGAAAATGATTTGTCCATGATTCTGCGGGCAGGGCTTGGCGTGGCAATGCACAATGGGGAAGAAGTGGTAAAAGCAGCAGCCGGTTATGTGACGGAAAGAAGCTGTGAGCAACACGGCGTGGCAGAGGTGCTGGAGAAGTTTGTGCTTTGCTGAAAGGCTGTAAAATAAAGATATCTTTCGGTATTGGAACCCATTTCCCATACTTTTTTGATATACTTAAAAAAAGAGAACCCAACGCCAGGGGAGACGTTGGGCTTTTAGGGGGGTGGATGGGAACCACCCTAGGGCATATTGTGGTACAAGGAAAAGGGGTTTTCTTGTACAGATATAGTATACCACGAAAACCCCAGTTTGGGGATAGAAAAATAATTAAAAAAAAATTAAAAATTGTCTATTTTAGGCATAAAATGTATTTTTATGCAGGGACAAATTTGTCCCATTTCTATGGGAAATGGGGCTTGCTATTTTTTTCGTTTGTGTTATAATTGAAAAATAGTGAACGAAAGCCAATGAGATCGGCAGAAGTTCCGCACTATAAGCAAAATAGCAATGGCGAAAGCCGAGAGGAAAGCTAAATCCTTTTCTTCTTCCTCAGAGAGCCGGCGGTTGGTGTGAGCCGGCGAAGAAGCGGGATGTTCCACTTTCCAAGCTGCCGATGAAAGTCGGAAGGGTAAGCCCTTTATCGCTGTTTGAAGTGGTTCGATTTTTTTCGGACAAGCTGGGTGGCAACGCGGGAAATAGACTCTCGTCCCTGTTTATATACTGGGACTGAGGGTTTTTTTATTTTATTATGAAAGCGTTATCCATACTGCAAAAGGCAGGGCTGCTTGCAGAGATACCTTTTGCAGTATGAGAGAACCTGATGATATGAGCAGAGCAAAGCTCTGCGAATAGCATGCTTTCATAATATCAGAATTTTAAGGAGGTCAAAAAAATGTTAGACATCAAATTTGTAAGAGAAAACCCTGAAGTGGTAAAAGAAAATATCCGCAAAAAATTCCAGGATGCAAAACTGCCTCTGGTGGATGAAGTACTGGAACTGGACAAAGAAAACAGAACAATCAAACAGGAAGTAGAAACACTGAGAGCAAAAAGAAACACACTGTCCAAACAGATCGGCGGTCTGATGGCAAAAGGTGAAAAAGAAGAAGCAGAAAAAATCAAAGCTGAAATCGCAGCAGACTCTGCAAGAACAGATGAACTGTCTGCTAGAGAAAAAGAAGTGGAAGAACGCATCAAAGTAATCATGATGACAATTCCCAACATCATTGATCCTTCCGTTCCCATCGGTAAAGATGACAGCGAAAACGTGGAAGTAGAAAAATTCGGCGAACCCGTTGTTCCTGATTTTGAAATTCCTTATCATACAGAAATTATGGAATCCTTCGATGGTATTGATCTGGACGCTGCAAGAAAAGTTGCAGGTAACGGTTTCTATTACCTGATGGGCGACATTGCTCGTCTGCACTCTGCAGTACTGACATACGCAAGAGATTTCATGATCGACAGAGGCTTCAGATATGTAATCCCTCCTTTCATGATTCGTTCTCATGTAGTAACAGGCGTAATGAGCTTTGCGGAAATGGAAAACATGATGTACAAAATCGAAGGCGAAGACCTGTATCTGATCGGTACATCCGAACACTCCATGATCGGTAAATTCATCGACACACTGAACGATGCAGCAGCACTGCCTCAGTGCCTGACATCTTACAGCCCTTGCTTCCGTAAGGAAAAAGGCGCACACGGTATCGAAGAAAGAGGCGTTTACCGCATCCACCAGTTTGAAAAACAGGAAATGATCGTTGTATGTAATCCCGAAGATTCTGCAAAAT
This sequence comes from uncultured Clostridia bacterium, assembly GCA_937888765.1. GTDB lineage: Bacteria > Bacillota > Clostridia > Lachnospirales > Anaerotignaceae > Anaerotignum_A. Next base: position 1,956 of record CALASU010000282.1, read on the forward strand.
ACTACGATGTTCTGTGGAAAAATACAGTAGACCTGTTCCGTTCCATGGATATTCCCGTAAGAACACTGGAATGCTGCTCCGGCGACCTGGCTGACCTGAAAGTAAAATCTGTTGACGTTGAAGCATGGTCTCCCAGACAGAAAAAATACTTCGAAATCGGTTCCTGCTCCAACCTGGGCGATGCACAGGCAAGAAGACTGGGTATCCGTGTAAAAGATGCAGAAGGCAAAAAATACTTCGCTCACACACTGAACAACACAGTAGCTGCTCCTCCTCGTATGCTGATCGCATTCCTGGAAAACAACCTGCAGGCTGACGGCACAGTAAATATCCCCGAAGTTCTGTGGCCTTACATGGGTGGTACAAAGAAACTGATCCCTACAAAAAAATAATCTGAAAATCTGATTTTTCATCCCCGCTTACGCGGGGATTTTTTTATTCCTTGTATCATAGGTTCTTTTATGTTAAAATAAGGATACTGAAATACATTTGTATATGTAATAAAAACACAGGGGGTGCGTAGTATGTTACGTCAGAGAGAAGAAAAGATTAAAGTATGGTTTGATATGTGGGTTGGGGACGACATCACACCTATGGAAGCCATTTTTGCAGATGATGTACAGTACACAGAATGCTGGGGCTTTGAATACTTCGGCAAAAAGGAAATCGAGCTGTGGTTTGAAGACTGGCACAAAAACAATGTGATGGAAGCGTTCTATGTAAAAGAGTTCATCCATGCAGATGATAAGACCATTGCAACTTTCCGCATGGAAGCACTGGCAAAGAATGGTACACCTCGCTGGATGGACGGCGTATATATTATCGAATGGGATGATGATGATAAGATTAAATCTCTGGAAGAATACGCAGAAAACTACAGAAAAACAAGACCTTACGCAGAATAAGGCAGAAAAAAAGGGTATCTTTATTGATACCCTTTTTTATCTGGTTTAGAAATTATAGCACAGAGAAAGATTTGCTGTGACCTCGATTTTGCCATAGCTGATGGAAGTACCGCCTGCCGTATCGGCCGCCGCTTCCTCTGTTACCATCGCTTTAGAGAAGTTTGCGGTTTCTCTGTAATATACGTTACGGGAATTTTCTGTCACGCTGGTCACTTCGCCCAGAGGCTTGCCAAAGGCTTCCGCAATCGCAGCAGCGGATTTTCCTGCATTTTTCACAGCGAGCTGTAATGCCTGTCTGTAATATACGCTCTGATCTTCTACGGAGAAGGAAACGCCGTTTGTGCCTGTTGCGCCTGCTTTCAGTGCAGCGTCAATATATTTGCCTGTGTTGTCAATATCGCTGGTTGATACCTGCAGTTCTGTGCTGGAACGGTAGCCGCTGACGGTGCGTTTTTCTGTTTTTTCATCATAGGCATACATGGGATATACGGAAGTATAAGCTGTGATGATGTCTTCTTCTGCGATGCCCATTTCCTGCATTTCTGCTTTTACTGCATTGATGATTTTGTTGGATTCCTTCTGTGCGGCGGAAGAGGTTTTTCCTGTGGTTTCCACGTTCAGGCTGATATCTGCAGTATCGGGATCAGCCAATACAACACCTGTGCCGTTTACTGTGATTTCTGCCGCATAGGCGAGGGAACTGCAGCCCAGTACAAGCCCCATAGCGGCTGTGAGTGTCAGTAAGCCTTTTTTCCATTTTTTCATAATCCATACCCCTTTCTGTTACTGTCATAAAAACGAATGTCTTTCTGTTTTAGACGACGGGAAAAACAGGAAGTTCCTGCTTTTTCAGAAATTTTTAATCCATTCGAGGTTTTGCATCTGTAAGGAAAAAGGCGGTCTGCTTTCGCAGCCGCCTCAAAAAGTCGATCTTTATTTCATAAATTCACAGGCAACCGGCTGATCGTTTACAATGATAATCATACGGTGTTCGCCGCTGCTGATGGAGCCGCACAGACCTTTCCAGTTTATTTCCAGTTCTTTGGAAGAACCTGCTGTCAGTGTTTCTGTGGTATCACGTTTCCAATGAGATTCTCTTGTACCGATATTTTCCTGCCAAACGTCCTTTTTCTTTTCTTCCAGATGGAATTCTACAGGGTCATATGTAACATCTGCAGCAGAATCATTTGTCAGAATAAAGGTTGCTCTGCTGGGTTTTAAAGTATCTTCTTTTAATGCCAGAGTTACGCCTTCCACGGTATTTACATCTGTATAAACAGTGGAATAATCGCCGCCGCAGCCGGTGAAAGCAAGTGTCAGAATTGTCAGTAATGCAAAAAATATATTTTTCATAATTGTTTCATCCCCTCTGTTTGTGTACATAACAGTACATAATAGTACTAGTGTACCATACCTTTGTCAAACAGACAAGGAAAAATAGAGTAAATATACCAATATAGCAGGAAAAAGCAAAGACTGACAAATCACCTGCCGAAGCGTTAATTTTCTGTTTTTACGGCATAGAATTTACCGATCAGTTTTTCTGTTTTCAGATCAATCAGATCAAAATTTTCTTCTGCCGCATTGTAATGATAGCGGTAGCTGCGGTTCAGTTTGGGGCGGCGGCTCTTGTCACCCCAGAGGAGAGGTCTTTCCTTTTCGGGTATATCCTCGGCAATCCAGCCGGCATAGCCTTTATAGCGGGGTGCACCGCCGTAACGCAGCAGCAGTGTTCTGTATTTTTCGCGGAAGAGATCGAATTCAGACCATTCGCCGCGTTTTCTGGCACGTCTGAGGGATTCTTCAATATAATCCATAGGCGTTTCGTTCTGATAGCGGGCGTTTACCTTTGCCCCTTTCTGCAGCAGAAGTTCTGCCGCTTCCAGCATACTTTCATCCATTGTGGTAGGCCAGATAAAGCACCATACAGCACTCATTTCATCTTCATTTTTAAGTTTCACATCCAAGCCATAGTTGAAGAACAGCTGCAGCAATCCAGGCAGATATTCACCTGTTTCCTTTACCTCGCCATTTTCGTCTACATATTCGCCGTAGTATTCCAGAATGGTTAAAAATACAGTTTTTTCTGCCCCTGTTTTATTCAGATCTGCCCCTGACTGCAGCAGTTCTTCAATTTTTGTCATATCAGGAGGAATGTTTCTTGCTTCATAAATCAAACGATTTTCTAAATCGGAAAATGTAATATCATATTTTTCCATGCCCGTTTTCACCCTTTCTTGAGCATCTCATTGTCATGGTATGTTTCATTTTACACTATATGACGCAAAATGTCACTATTTGTGTTCCTTACAACCATGTTACAATTTTGCAAATTGAAACATTTTTCTGTATAGAACAAATGGGCGGAGAACGGATTTCAGGCAAAAGAAAAAGACCGTCCTTTTTGAAAGTTTAAACGGTCTTTTTATCTTTTGTAACAGTAAGATTTTATTTTCTCAGATCATCCAGAAGCTGTGTTTTGCTTTCTGTTTTTTCATCTTTCATTTTGATGATTTTTGCGGGGGAGCCTGCCACAACAGCACCTGCGGGAACGTCTTCTGTTACCACAGCACCTGCAGCAACGACTGCATCCTTACCGATGCGAACGCCTTCCAGTACCACTGCATTTGCACCGATCATAACGCCGTCTTCTACGATAACGGGAGTTGCAGAGGGGGGTTCCAGTACGCCTGCCAGTACAGCACCTGCGCCAACGTGTGCGTTTTTGCCTACAGTTGCTCTTGCACCCAGTACCGCATTCATGTCGATCATTGTGCCTTCGCCGATATCTGCCCCGATATTGATGACAGCCCCCATCATAATGACTGCATTTTTACCGATTTTTACACGGTCGCGGATTGTGCAGCCGGGTTCGATACGTGCTTCAACATTTGTGATATCCAGCATAGGGACAGCAGAGTTTCTTCTGTCATATTCTGTGTAGTTATCCTGCACCTTGTCTGCGTTTGCAGCGAGTACTTCTCTTACGGGCTGGCAGTCACCGATCAGCACCCAGAAATCGCCTGTACCAAACAGTTTTACGCTTTCGGGGACTTCAGCGGCGGAAAGGTCGCCTTTTACATATACTTTTACAGGGGTAGCTTTTTTTGCTTCTTTGATATATCTCGCAATTTCGTAAGGATTGGTCATATCGTAATCCATGGGAATCGCTCCTTTCAATAAATTTGTAACCTAATTATATCTGAAACAGGACGGATTTCCAATACCTGCGTTGACAAAAAGCAAAAAACATGAAAAAATCAGAGCATACGACAAATGTATAGGATAATGGATATATAAATAAGGAAAAGAAAGGGATGATATTGTATGGAAACATACTTTGCACAGATACAGGAAGAACTGGTGCAGATTCGCCGTGACCTTCATGCCATGCCCGAGGGCGGTCTGCAGGAATATGAAACAGCGGCATATATCAGAAAAACATTGGAAGGTTTCGGCGCAAAGCAGATTGAAACATGGCTGGAAACGGCAGTCGTAGCAGTTTTTGGAGAAGCGGGGGAAACCATCGCTTTCCGTGCGGACATCGACGGACTGCCTGTCACAGAAGTACCCAAGCCCTATGCTTCCAAGCGAGAGGGATGGATGCACGCCTGCGGCCATGACGGACATATGACAATGCTTCTGGGGCTTGCAAAATATCTCTGCGATCATCCCGAAGTCTATGAAAAACGCCGAGTGGTATTGATTTTTCAGCCTGCGGAGGAAGGCCCCGGCGGGGCGAAGCTCTTAATGGATGCAGGGCTTCTGAAAAAATACGATGTGAAAAAGATCATCGGCTGTCATATCTTCCCGCAGGTAGAACAGGGGAAGATTGCCTGCAGAAAAGGGGCAATGATGGCAAGAAACGGCGAAGTGACACTGCGTATCCGTGGGAAAAGCGCACATGGAGCACAGCCGCAGCTGGGTGCAGATGCAGTGCTTGCGGCAGGGGCTGTGATTACAGCAATTCATACGATTTTAGCACGTAACGTGTCCCCTCTGGACAGCGGCGTGCTGACATTCGGTTCTATTCACGGCGGCGAAGCCTGCAATATTATTGCGAAAGAGGTTGTTCTGGAGGGTACGATGCGTGCATTCAGCGATGAAGCATACGAACGTATGGAACAGCGTGTGCATGAAGTGGTGCAGGGGGTTGCGGCAGGCTATGGCTGTGAGGGCGAAGCGGAATTCCGCCATATGTATCGTGTGGTGGATAATGATGCCGAATTGGTATCCATTTTACAGGAGGTCTGCGGCGATGCATATGAAGAAACGCCTCCCTATATGCTGGCAGAGGATTTCTCTCTGTATCAGACAGAGATCCCGGGGATGTTCTTCTTCCTTGGCAGCGGCAATACGGAAAAAGGCTTTGTGCATCCTCTGCATAGTGCGGAGTTTGACTTTGATGAAGCCATCCTTGCGGCTGGCGTAAAGACTTATGTAAAAATTTTAGAAAAAATATAATTCTTTTGACTTGGTACTGCAGAACCATATATATGGTTCTGCAATATCGGGGTGCAGGGGAATGATTCCCCTGCCAGGGAGCTCGAGGGACAGAGTCCCTCGAAGAAAAATTGGTTTTATAGTAAAATCAATTGACAGAAAAATGGTTTTATACTAAAATCAATTCATATGTATACTATAATAAGGAAGTAGTATGATAGAAAGGGGACTGGCATGAAGACAATTACAGGGGAAGAAGTTGTACTTGCCATGTTGGATTTTGCGACAGATGTGTCACACTGGAACAAAAGACACGTCACAAAGGAAATCATCACACAGCGACTGGAAGAGCTGGGGCTGACACAGCATCAGGTGGAAATTCTGGGTGTACTTTCCGCAAATCCGGAGCTGAATACGGTTTCTGCACTTTCTGCAAATCTGTTTATCAGCAAAAGCAGTCTTTCCTTAATGCTGAGCAAACTGGAAAAAGGCGGTTTTCTGGAAAAAACAGCGGCAACGGGCGAGGATGACGGCAGAAAGGTCTATATTTCTCTGACGGATCAGGGCAGAGAAGCAGTGGAATCCATCAAACAGCTGATGGTAAGCACTGCGGCAGTTGCTTTTGAAGAAATGGACCCCAAAACAAGGGCTCTTTTTTATACAAAAGTAAAAGAATTACAAGAATTATTTCATGTAGGAGGAAAATCACAATGAAGAAGCAAGCAATGATTGCGCTGGCTTTATGCACAGCACTCTTTGTTGGCGGCTGCGGCAAAGAGGAGGTCGTGGTGGAAGAAAAAGCACTGCGTTCCGTAGAAGTAACAACAGTCGGTACAGGCAACATTTCCAGTGAATTTGCTTACACAGGCAAAGCGGCACCCTCTAAACAGGTATCTGTTGTGCCCACAGTTCCCGGTAAGGTAACAGCATTTAACTATGAACTGGGCGACAGAGTCGGCGAAGGTGCGGTTCTGTTTACAGTAGATGCAACAGATCTGCAGAACAATATGCGCTCTCTGGAAGCAAACTATAATGCGGCAAAGCTGGGCTATGAAAATGCAAAGACTACATACGAAAACAATAAGATCCTGTTTGATGAAGAAATCATCTCCGAGCAGGAATTCAATCAGATGACATATGCTTACGAATCTGCGGCGGCAGGTCTGGAAAGCATTCAGGTGCAGATGGATAACCTGAATAAGAGCATCGGCGACTGTGCGGTAACAGCACCCATGAGCGGCGTGATCTCTCAGAGAGGTGTAGAAGTGGGCGGCTTTGCTTCTCAGGCGGCTCCTGCATATACAATCATGGATCTGTCTACCATCAAAGTAGAAGTAGGCGTTTCCGAACAGACAGTCAATACAATTAAAGTTGGCGACAAGGTACAGGTGCTGATGACAGCGGTTTCCGAAGAACCTCTGACAGGTACGGTTTCCACAATCGCTCCCGCTGTTGGTCAGACAGGTATGTATGCTGTAAGCGTCCATATGGATAACAGCAAAGGCAAAATCAAGGTTGGTATGCTGGCGGAAGTAAGCTTTGTTATGGAAAGCTCCTCCAATGCGATTATCCTGCCTGTAAGTGCTGTTATCGAAAAA
>CALASU010000283.1 GCA_937888765.1 uncultured Clostridia bacterium
TCCATTAATTCTCTGAAATAATATGTCTTTTCATTCAACTTCTGATTTGCAGCAGACGAACGTTCCTCAGCTATATTAGTCAAAATCAAAAAAATAACAGAACACACAAGAATTCCGTAGCACAAGAAAACTCCAAGCCAATCAGGCATTTGAGGTATCAACATACATGCAAGCCCAGCCAGGAGCATCAGTCCCAGTTCCATAAAGCTAATAACTAACACCGCCGTATTGATCTGCCACTTTTTGTCTTTCCTTTTCGAAAAAACAAACCAGGAAAATGCAAAATGCAAAACAAATGCCAGCATTATAAAACTATATCCAGTCCAGAATATCCCTTCAAATTTACTGGATGCAGTAAAACAAATGCTATTAAACAAACAGATCAATGCTATCCAACAAATAATATAACTTCTCAATGGTTTTTTCATATTTCCTTTCACCTTCTTACCATTGCTACATTCATAAAACTATTTTAACTAAGTTTCGTTCCACATTCCAAACAGAATTTCCCGCCTGTCGGTACTTCAGTACCACAATCAGGACATTTATTTACTAATGGCTGTCCGCATTCCATGCAAAATTTTCCCTTAGGAGTTTTATTCCCACATGCAGGACAGATCATCTCATTATCTGCAAGCTTTTCAACTTTAGTACCACATTCCAGACAGAATTTTGCATTAGCAGGAAGCAAATTCCCACAATTAGCACACTGACAACCTTCCTGAGCTTCAATCTTTTCCTCGGAATTGCTATTCTGAGTTCCCCAGTTAAACCCTTTCATCATTTCGCCAACCTGTGGAGCCATTGTTCCCATTGCAGCCATTCCAACACCAAATCCAAGCATATCACCAAACATAGATCCACCGCCGCCAGCAGTGCCAACAGAACCCATATTACCAATACCCTCTGCATATGCTTTCTGAACCTCTGCCTGAAGGACATCTTTCTGATTGTAGCCTTTTGCTTGCATCACTGCCGCTTCTGCCATGCCAGCCATCTGCACTGCCTGTGCTTCTGCCTGTGCCTCAATTAAACGTCTTTCCGCTTCCCTTCTTGCAATTTCTGTTTCTGTTGTCTGCCTTTCCAGAATAGCCCCTCTTTGTGCTGCCTTAATTCTTGCTTCCGCCTCTGCTTCTGCAGTCATATATGCCGCTTTGCTTTCCGCTTGAGATGCACGCACTTCCGCTTCAGCTTCTGCCATTCGCTTCTGTAAAGTAACCATATGTAATTCACGCAAACGCTTAAAATTAAGATCACTTTCAGGTAATACAACAGTTGTTAGATAGAACTGAGGAATCGTCAAACCATATTCTTCAAATCCCGGTAAAATCTTCTCTCTAAGTGCTGCAGATAATTCTGTAAGATGCTCATCAACTTCAACAATATCAATATTCTGCTGTTTAATCACTGTAGAAAGATTCGATTTTATCGCTGTAGAGATCAATGGTCTGAAGGAGGTCTGAAGTGATTTTGTAAAATTCTTTCCGTCTTCTCCCCATGCAATCCCGTTCATGGTTCCAACTAATTTAATCAGCATCTTTCTGCCATCTGCAATAGCCAGATTCATTTCGCCAGATGCGCCCAACTCTACAGGGATACCCAACGTCGGCTCCACAAACCGTACTTTTGAATCCGTTCCCCATTTAACAGCCATCTGTACTGTTTTATTAATAAAGTAAACCTCACAATGGAAAACACTTACACCTGTAACAATATCAATCATTTTAGTTAAAATAGGGATATTCTCCGCATTCAGTTTATATCGCCCAGGTCCAAAGGTATCCGCTGCCTGTCCATTAGCAAAGAAAATTGCTTCCTGGCTCTCATGAACAATCAGTTCAGTCATACTATTAAAGTCTTCATTTGGATATTTCCATATAAATGTTGAATTGTCACCTTCATATTTAATCAATTCCGATAATGCCATTTTTGTCCCTCCTTATTTACAACTAAAGATTCTAATATTATTTAGACAATAGATACGTTTCTATAATATCTTTCTAAAATATAGTTCTTATTCTATCTCCATATGATTTAAAGCAAATTCAAGGCTTAACATCATAATTTCATTTCTGCTTCTTCCTGTCCGCTTTACAACTTCATCAATATCCTTCAACATATCCTTCGGAATTCTCATTGATACAATCATAGATTCTCCTGTATACTTATTGGGCTTTATTATCAGTTTTGGCTCATCCATGATCAGCCCTCCATTTCAAATGCTTCTCTCAGATTTCAGATAACCCCAAAGATAGTATCCTTGGGGTTATAATACTTATTCATTTATAGAAATCCACATTGCAGGACGCACATTATAATAATTACTTGCTCTATGAAGAGAACCAGCACTTAGATCACTGATTTTTCCATGTGTATTATTAACAGTGTAAATGGCATCATTTGATTTATTTATAGACCGTAATGCATAATCAAGTCTATAGTCATCTTTCGCTTGATTAGAAACATACTCTGTTCTCAATGTACTTCTTTCTCTAACATACTGTTCCATTTCCTCTTGGCTCAATAAAAATATTTTGTCTAATACATTCGGTTCTTCAGTTACTGTAAGGAGAATATTTTCTTTTTCTTCATCGGTAAAGGCTTTATTATAAAACAACTCTCCATTTAAATTTGCTCGAAGCAAACAATTTTCCCATGTAACATTTTTATCAGGCCAATGAAATTGATCATATGCCAAAATATATTTGCTAAACAAAAGTATTCTGTCGCCCTGTCTATCCAGAACAATCCATTCAATTGGTTCTTTCCCATTTGTTGCTATAGCATCTTGTTCCAAAGAACCCATAACAACTACATCACCAACTTCAGCTTTCTCCAACAAGATTTTTGTTATTTTGGCAATTTGTTCTTTAGAATCTTTATAGTTATCTATAAATTTTAAATATATAAGTGCTTCATCATATGCCTCTCGCTGAACACACTCTTCTACTTTTGAAGATAAAATTTCCTGATAATTTTTTTGGACAATAATATCCTTGAATTCCGTATAACTTTCATAGTCACATGCTTCTTTTTTTTCCATTGCCCAAATCGCCTTCGTAGTAACATATCGTACTTCAGAATCTTTATAATCTCCGATTGCTTCAAAAGCCATATAAGCCTTTTCGTATTCTCCCTCCTCTAACAAAACCATTGCCGCCTCATATTCTTGCGCAGGTTTTAAAATCATTACATATATGCCTGTAGCAATAACCCCTAAGATTACGATTAAACTTACAATAAACAGAATTTTTCTTTTCTTAGCAGACTGTTCTGCTTGTTTTTTTAATTTAACAGCAGCTATTTTTTCTTTTTCGGTTTCTAAAAGTTTCTGAAGTTTTTCTTGATATTTGTCTATAAGCTCTAAAGAATCCTTATATACCTCAAAGCTATGCAATCCCTCTATACATTGTTTTAACTCATCAGAAGAAGTTGCATTTTCCGCTTTCTGACAAATATCCTGATATTTTCTTTCTTTTTCTTCAAGATCACTATCTTTCTTTTGAATCGCCTTATTATAATCTTCTTTTAAAAGCCGATCACTTTCAGCAACTTTTTCAATACACCGTTCCTTTTGAATATGCAATAAATATTGTTCCATTTCTTCGGCACTGTGTACTTCCTGTACTATTTTATCAAAAAATTCCCTTTTAGCTTCTTCCAATCTCTCTGTAACAGTACCATTTGCATATTTCGTTGCTCTGCTTAACAGTTTATCATTATTCCATTCAGTCGGAGCTTGTTCTGCAACTTCTCTCATATATTTAGTATAAGATTCATATGTAAAACGATAAGCATATTTATTACAAATATCCTCTGCACTTAAATATCCAGGAATTTCATATTGCTTCATCATTTCTGTAATATGATCTTCTTCTACTCCAAAAGAAATTTTTTCTGAAACAGCGTTAGTTTTATATGCAGAAATCTTTTTTTCTACCAAATCGTTTAAATCAACACACTGATTTGCTGCCAAAGCTTTACCGATATACGCTTCTGCACACTCTGCATCCTGATTTAAAACATCTTCAAAAAAAGCATCTGCTCTATTCCATTCCGAATCCTCTAAAGCAATTTTTCCTCGCTTTAAAAGTGCATCTATATTACCAGAGGTAATATTTTGCATAACAACAGTTTCTGTTACTGAAGCTGTTTTTTCTTTATCTGTATCAATAATCTTTGAAATGCCACGAATCAAGTCCTGCATAAAGCCCAATTTAGACATATCCTGTGCCTGCAGATGTGAGAATTCTTCTGGCAGATCATAAGGATCCATATCTTTATACGCAGGAATAAGCATTTTCTTCGCTCCATTTTTAATCAATGCAAGATATCTGCTCCATTCATTTTTCACCCATACCGCATTAAAGTATTCAGGCTTTGTACCTAATACCACCATAACCTTCGCAGAATTCAGTGCTGCAAAAATATAGGGTTCATAGGCTGTCCCCAATTTATCTTCTAATGTAATTCTGGAATAGAATACCTTGAAGCCTTCTGTTGTCAATTGATGATACAAATCATTTGCCAAAACAGAATCCATCGTTCTTCTGCCATTATTATCAGTATCCTTATAGCAGATAAATACATCAAACGGGTCCTCTTTCTGAGAAATTTCTAAAATGCCTTTCTGAATTTCATCAATTGCTTTTGCTTCTGCTTCATAAATCGCTTTCTGCGCTGCATCAGCATACTGTAAGGCAGATTTATAATCTTCATCCGCAAAAACAGAAGTATACTGCGCCCTATTTACAGTAGGCACCCTTTTATGACTAGAAGGATCTTCTACATATTCGATCCCATAACGGCACAGTACCAAAGACCAATAAGACTCTGCATCCGTCTTATCTGCATTTAAAATTTGCTCATAAATACTCATCGCTTTGTCAAATTCATTATTCCGACGAAAATGATTTGCACGATCATACATATTTGCTTTTTTATCATCATCAAGATTAGGCAGTGTCTGTTTTGTGCCACAATATTCACATTCAACTATAGACATCCCTGTCTGAACTTCAAGGTCGCCTCCGCACATTTTACATTTTAAAAATGCCATACTTTTCTCCCCTTCCAAACTATTTTAATTTAAGTGTAATACATTTGTATTCATATAACAATAGTACTTTTGCTAAATTTTATTAATTAAAAGGCAATTCGTTCAATATAGAATTTATATTAAGCTATTTCAGAAATTCTATAATATTTTAAAATAATTTATAGGTAGTAAAATAGTATTATACCCCCTATACACTAAACTTTTTATAAAAATATCGCTCATATCGTATACTTTAGATATACAATAATATATTCTCACTATGATATATAGCCCCTGTGCCAACTACGGCACAGGGATTCTTGCTTTTTATCAATATAACAATACTTATCAATTTTATCAAAGCTAAAAAAGTTCCTTTATATGACGAATAAAAAGTTCCTTTAAAAGAATCTTTTTAAGACTGGATTTATGCAAATAAGCACATCTATAATTTCCATATAAAGGCTAAAGCAAAGGGGGAATCCTATGAAACAGATTGATTTAAATGATCTGAATGAAGAATCTGTTTATAAAGCATTTAATGTTGATGGCAATGAATCTGAAGCATTGAATGACAGCTACTTAGAGATGTATGAGTTAATTGGCCGTGATGCCATGCTGAAATTATTCAAATATTTCCGTGGCGATAAAATTGACTGCCCTATGAGATTATATCGCCCAGACTACATAGCAGATTTGGTCAGTCAAACACCAGATCGCCGTGAGCGAGCTAAGATTGCAAGAGCTGGTGGATATACCATAAAATTTATTGAGGGGGTGTTGAGTAAACGAAGAAATGAAATCGAACCTGATTAAATTGGGTTTATAAGACAAGTATGAAAAATTGTTTTGGTATAAGGAGGTTTCGCAATGGGCTTTTTTGATTCTTTATTTTCTAATAACAAAGGTAGCGGTAATATTCCCAGTTACTTAAGAAAAGATTATGAAAAATTCGGTCTTGATCCTGATGATGAAAGTTGGGGACCCTCTCCCACCAGAGAGAAGAAAATGTACTGTACAAGATGTAGACGAATTTATGTAAATGGCTCTGTAATCTGTCCTGAGTGTAGAAACACTTTAGTTGAATGGAAATAACTCTGAATATTCACATTAAATCAAGAGTTACTTCATTGATT
>CALASU010000284.1 GCA_937888765.1 uncultured Clostridia bacterium
CTGAATGGGCAGCATTATTTCTTTATGCAGAATCACGGCTGTAATACAAAATAATTCCACACAAAAAGGCGGTGTATTTACACCGCCTTCTTTATCATATTCATTCTTTACTGTAATTTTTCAGAATTTCTAATCTATTTATCAGCATAGCATATTCTTTTTCTCTGCCAACAAACCAGCTTTTTTCTATCTCTGCTATCTGATGCAATCCGATTCTTTTCACAGCCACAATCGCCGCTTCTTTCTGCGTCATTCGCAGCGGCATCACTGTCTGACAGTTTGCCCCTTCTATCGTATCATATGCACCAAAAGCCATATTGAAATCCATCAAAGGATGTAACGAAAGCAGTTTATTTTTCTGATTATCCACAAGGAAGCCCCAGTTTCCCCAATGTCTGTCCACATTACCAACAAGATAATCCAGAATATTCATCATATGATACGAATACGCATCCAATTTCAGAATATATTGCATCGGATCAATGTCTTTATTGACTGCATAGATCTCAAATGCCTCTCTTGAAACGATAGAATATTCCTTTGTTGTCATAATATCACTGACAGAAACAGGCTCTCCATCATATTCACTAAGCACATATGTCACCTGTTTACAATCAAAGCACTGGCAAATTTTACTTGCGAGAACTTCATTCTCCACAAATTCCTTTCCACCGTCTTTATACAACTGAAATTGTTTGTCTTTCCGAATCCACGCTTTCGGATAGCAGCCATTCGTTGATAAATCCTTTGCGAACTCCTCCGCCAGGTGCTCATTATGCACTGTCAGCTGTTTTCCTCTCAGAGAAACATCTACCAGAGCATTATCCAGATGATTTTCATACAGATTGACTTCCTCAAAGGAAACCTTTTCTTTCTTCTGACGTATCCAATAAATATCTGTCAGAGATAAGCATCTATAGGATAACGCAATATTCGCACGATCCTTATCTGTAAAAGATTGAGAAGCACCAATACTGTTCAAAATTGCCTTCACATGCTGACGATCCAATGTCAGAATTCTGCTGGCACACCAATACTGAAAATTAGTCACATTATTTACCAGAGTATCAATATCATTTTCCGTTTCTTCCAGATACAGACTGAATGGCATAAAACTTTTGAAATAAATCTTGCAGTGTCCCTGTGTATCAATCCAGGCAACTTTTCGGTCACCGTGCATCAGCTCATAAATCCTTTTCATGCTTCCCACCACCTTTTTCTCATTATACCATACTTTTCTTTCAAATATCTATGATTCAGAAAACAACTATTCTCTCTTTCACTTTACATAACACGTTACACTTACAAAGGTGCAGCAGAACAGAAAGCCCGCTCCACCTACGAATACCTCATCGACCTGACGGATAATCCCGAAGTGCTGGCTCCGCTGCGCTTCCTCAGCATTCTTTAGAATATAAAGGCATTCAGAATCCCAATAATCAGTGCGGCTGCAGAAAGAATACGTGCAGCAAAAAATTTTTTCTCATTGCCTTTGTGCATACGTTCCAGAACCAGCGTCGCAATACTCATCATGCCGGCTACAGCACCTATGCCAGTCTGCATAGGAAAATGGAAGGAGCCAATCCGCATACCAACCCAACCGCAATATACCCCTAATGCCACTACGATATAAAAACATATTCTTTGAATAAGCGGCTTTCTGACCAAAAACATCAGGCATACTGCCAGCAAGCTTACAGCAGAAACTCCTACAAAAACCACAACTAATAAATCTAAAAATGTCATACTATTCCTTCCTCACTTTCGTTTTGTCTTCATCGGTTTTCTTTGATGAGGTTAGAATAACAGAATTTTCTAAAGAATTTTTCGATGCTTTTCTAAAGAATTCTAAAGAAGCTCTATAAAAATTCTGAAAATATGATTGTCATTTGGAATGTTGCAGTATCCTTTTGTATTTCTACTCGTCCGCCATAACTTTGCACAATACGCCGTATGCTATTCAGTCCTATCTGATAGCCTTCTTGCTCTTTTTTTGCCGCACCGACTGCATTTCCTTGCTGTATGATCAATTCTGTTTCTTTTACACCGATCGAAAGTGTGACCGACTGCATGGGATCTGCGTATTTCTGGACATTAGAAATCAGATTGTCAAAGATCCTTCGTAATTCTTGCACATCAAAGGAAGCGGAAAACGGTGTACATTCAGAAAGGTCAACAGAAACAGAAAAATCAGTCTCCAGCATTTCTTCAAACTCCGCCGCCAATTGTACCATCAGCAGTCTTGCATCTTCAAAAAATTCAGGATTTCGTTTTCCGCCCTCCAGCAAAACATCTGTCAATTCTTTGATCTGCTTTCCTTTTTTTCGAATCAGCAGCAACTGTTCTCGATATTTTTCTGCCGGGCAGTCCGCATGGTCTATCAAAAATTCCGTATATGCCAGGATTGAGGTCAGCGGTGTCCGTATATCATGCGAAAGCGTTCGGATCAATAGCTCCTTTTCTTCCTGTAATGCCCGATCTTTCTCTTTGATCTGCCTTTGGGTCAAAGATAAATAATTTACTGCTTCTGCCAGACGGGTCAGCTCATTATTTTGTTCTAATGGTACTGTATGATTCATCTGCCCCTCTCTCAGTGCATGGATACCCTTTATGATTTCTCTGATATAAGACAATCTTTCGCCCAGCAAAGAAAGAAACAAGATCACAAAAAATACTACCGCTACCAACAGACTGATATGAAAGACCCAATCATCCAAAATCATGAACTGTGTTTCTGTTAAGGAGATCCCCCTCATAGCAAGAACCTTATCTACCAGAGAACTGATGCTCAGACCCAGAAATTGCAGAAAAAACAAAGCTATCACAAAAGAAATTGCCAATATCCGCAGAATCTCTCTGGATAGTTTTCTTTCTTTTCTTTTTTCAGTCAATATAATAACCCCTTCCCCACGCCGTTTTGATATAGGTAGGATTTCTGGAATTATCTCCTAATTTCTTACGGATATTTTTGATATGAACCATAATGGAACTATCCCCGACTGCATCATCTCCCCAGACACTTTGATAAATATTATCTAACGAGAATATTTTCTTTTTATTATTTATAAAATATATTATTAAATTTATTATAGAAATTATTAATGCTAAAATTGCTATAATATCACCAAATTCTATATTCATTTTTTACCCTTTCATTTTTATTCCATTTATCATTATTTTTACCTATAATCAAGTTACAGTCAAGTTAAATTTGTTTTACATAAATCTTTAGAATTCTTGATTTATTAGGAATTCCGGAA
>CALASU010000285.1 GCA_937888765.1 uncultured Clostridia bacterium
TTTCTTCCTTTTCTCTTTTTCATTTTTATTCCTCTTTCTTCCATGCTTCTTCTGCTTCACAATCTTCTTCCAGTGTATCTGAACGAAAATATAATCTCATCGGATTACACGCACTCAGCGGTGCAGAGATACTCAGGATAAACCGATCTGTTTGCCCGAACCAATCATTTTCTACCGTGATATTCAGTTCGCCCATAGCCATGCGGTATATCCGCTCCATCGCCTGTTTTATCTTTGGTCAGCCCTGATCCAGAAACGCCCAGCACCTTTTTAACCAGTTCTTTTGCCACTTTCTTATTTAACTGCACAAGATTTCTGTTCATAAGCATCCGCCTTTCTCTCGTACTCTTTCCATAAGTTCCTTTGCTCCTCTTTCCACCTCCAGTCACAATGCGGGCAAAGGTAGCCTCTGCTGGTATCCTGCGTTATGGCTATGTTCCATTTTTCCCTACAGCGTTTGCAGATTGCATATCTGAATTCGCTCATAGGCTTGTCCTTTCCGCAGGGCTGCCGCCCTTTATGCTGTTCCTTTCGTTTCTTTCACTCCTTCTATGAACTCAACGGTGCGCCCATGTGCTTTTTCTACCGCTTCAATCGCCCGCTGATTCAGTTTCTTTGCCAAATCCGTTTTTTCTTCCTTGCTCAGTGAATCATAAGGAATAACCTCATCCCCCCGAACAACCTTTGTGATTACCTTCAAAGGCTCCTGTCTTGCCATAAACAACACCTCCTGTTGTATGGTATGAAAAACTGTTTTTGTCCTATTCTTTCGGAATCAGTAGTAGATGTAATACCACCTTCCGCCTATATATACAGGATGAAAATATTTTTCTTTCTCCTGCTTCTGCATCTGATCATCTTTCTGGTGCTCTGCATTTACGTCACAAGAAGATAATCCCAACATCGCAACAACCGCAAGGAGTATAAATTTTTTCATGCTCTTTCTAGCCATAAAATTTCCCTATTTTCTGTTAGTCTTTTTCTCTTTTCGTTTTTCCAGATATCTTTCGATATCATGTTTATCTATGCCCAGCACTTCTCCTAACACCAGCAAGAGAAAGGAAATAGCTATCGCCAATGGAATAGCTACAAAGCCAAACACAAGCAATATCTCTGCCAGCATCACACTTCCCCCTTTCCATAGTGTTTTTCTTAAACCTTTTTCATAAATCCAAGATTTTTCTCATGCTTTGCCTGCAATGCCACAAGCGGGACTTCCACAACATTCGACGCATCATCCTGCCTAATTGCCGTCAAATTGGATTGCATTAACGAATATCAATCTGATCAGCTTACAGAAATCACGCAGAGTATTGTGAAATAACACTTGTAAGCCGCACAGTCGATGCTTTTCCAGAGATACTATTGATAAATGCTAAGATTTCTCTGGTTTCATCAACTGTGCATTTTTCTTTTTCAAGGATTTCAGCAATCGCAAGAGCTATCTCAATGTTCTTTTTGTTTATCTCCAAATATTTTCACGCTCCTTTTGTCTTCTCAATGAAATTCTTCTAATTGATTCAACAAATTTTTTGCAAATATCAAAACTGTTCCATCCGTTGTCGCCGGAGAGGGATTTTCTATGGTTATCTCTACAGAAATGACCTCTCCTGTTTTTTTAAACGCAATGGATTTCGAGAACGTCTTTTTTGTTTTAACCTCCAACAAAAACAATCCCTCCTTTCAGACCACTTCATCTACAGTTCATTCTCTTTCCCTTGATATTTTTCTTCATTTTTCCTATCCTTGAAATACAGGCTGTTCCAGCAGCCTAGTATTTCAAGAAAGGATTTGATTTTTTTGGATTTCCTATTAAACACAATTACCGAAACTACATCTGTCGCCACTTCTGCAACTAAGCCCCTAGAAAAGGACGGTGATTTTTATGATTTATAATCTCGTCACATGGTTTACCGAATGTCCGTACTTCAATTTTCTCTCTAGCTTCTGTAGTATAGGAAGTGCAATAGCTATCATAAATTTTCTATACTTCAGAAAGCCAAAACTTAAAATAAATCCTGCTGAAACACAAAAAATCATTGATAAACTATTAGCCGCCGCTTCTCAAGACCCTAAAATCTTCATTCCCATGGCTCTTTCAGATTTTGATGACTTTCCGGATTTAAAAGGCAAACGAATGGAAGCAGCTTCATCTTTTTACATACAGCTTAGTACTAAAACAGATCTTCTTTTCTTTGCGCTAATCCAAACAAATTCTGATCTGCGGCTTTATGCTTCTCCTGATATATTGCAGGCCTCTTTTCGTTTAATCGCCACCAATAAAACAAACTCTGATTTAAACAAACTCCTTTCATTTGCTGCTAAAATCAACACTTTATCCGACGAAGAATTTTTAAAAGAGGTCCTTAGCAAAATAGAAGATATCTGATATTTCTTCTTGCATGTAGCCTTCTGTTTTTTTTAATGCAACTTCCAGCCCTGCTATCGTCTGCATTTTGCTTTTACAGACTTTAGCCCCAATTTCAAAATAAATTAAAAATTTTATTGCTTTTAGCAACTCCTCCAAAATGAGGAGTTCTTTTTTTTCATCTATTTGAATCGCCCTCCTTAGACCGCTTCCTTTTCTTTTTCCGCCTGCAAGCCAGCAAACATCAACATTCTTACAATTTCCGAATAAGAACATCTAAGAAAACGGTCTTCTTTTTTTAATTCCAGAACCTTTTTATCTAACTCATCTGGTATAGAAACAGTAACTCTCCTCATTTCCGTCATGGACATTCACCTCCCAAAGTTCTGATTGTATTCTTAAAAAGTGATGTTTTTATGATTATTACAGTTCTGAACCTCTGCACCATCAAGATAAAGTTCATTACAATATAACCAAAAGTTCTGCACCAAATTTGTATGATTTTTTTATTGCAAAAATGATGAACCGATGATATTATGAAAAAAAGGAGGGAATCTGTATGCCAACAGCAAAGCCTAGAGTGACTATCACTATGACAGATGAACAGCTTCAGCAAATCGAAGATTTGCGTTTTAAAAAGAGATTCAAAAACCAAACTCAAACAATCCTCGCACTTATAGATGCAGGATTTGAAGCACTAAACAGCTCTCCGCACAATGTCGAAGAACTGCTATCACAAAGCAATGACAAGAAGATGCTAAAAAAATACCACGCTCTTGATGAGCATGGAAAAGATGTGGTTGATACAGTTTTAGATAAAGAGCACGACCGCATGACAGATGAATATATAGAATTTGCTGCTCGTGGCGGTAAATATAAAGTGAAAAAAGAGGATGCCATTGAATGGGCAAAAAAAGTAGCTTCAGATCGGATGGAAGAGGACAATGACCTCTGCTGATTTCCAGCAATCCCCTAATGAACTGATTTTGTAATTCCTTTACAATTCTTCTATTACTACCAAATAGGAGGATTGTAAAATGTACGAACATTACAAAAGAGCAAGAGATGCAGCTTGGAAGGCACTGCTGGATAGCAGAGTTGACACCCTGCCAGTAAATCTGTGGCAGGTCGCAAAACAATTTGATCTAGGTATTCACATCTATTCCAAATCAAGCGTTACTCAGCTTTTTAAAAAAGAGGTATTGAACGGGGACGGACTTATCGTTTGTATCGGAGAGAAGAAAGAAATTTTCCTCAACGATAAAATCGAAAACAGAAACCGCCGCCGCTTCACTCTGGCACATGAACTGGGTCACGGGATTCTGGATCACGACATAGGCATGATTCACTACCGTAACAGTGAAATCGACAGCCAGACGGATATGCAGGAACTGGAAGCAAATGTCTTTGCAAGAGATTTGCTCATGCCCGCTACCGTGCTTGCAGCACTGGATATACATACACCAGAGGAAATCATGGAGCTTTGCCACGTCAGCTATCAATCCGCTGC
>CALASU010000286.1 GCA_937888765.1 uncultured Clostridia bacterium
ATCCTATGGATCATTCTTTTTTCAGTTGTTCAACTTCATTTTACAATTAACGCTTCTTATATTTTATCATTATGCGATTAAAAATAACAAATTCTTCCAACATCCCCTGTTCACGAAAATACCCTCTTGCTATTCTGGCATCTAAATACATAAAATACACACTTGGTAATGCCTTATTCGCAAGGATTTCTTCAACCAGTTCTTCGGTCGTTTTCTCACCTATGAAGCATTTATCTAATGTTTCTTCATAAGCAAGTGCATCTTTGGTAATCGTCTGTGCTTTTTTATCTCGATATACGCCATTTCCCATAAATAATTCTCTGAAAATGAGTTTAAGATTGGATGCTTCATAAGAAACAGTTTTTTTATCATTATATTTGCCTGCTAATGCCATAAGTTCTTTTGTAGTTTGCAGTTTTTTCTGAAAATCATAGACACGAACTCCTTCAGTAATAAATGTTTCTAATTCAGTTTCAGTATAAATATTTAATGGCATCTGGTACTTGGATTCTGGTGCAGTACAAATGCCTGCTTCAATTTCTTTTTGTAACAGTTCAAAAATTGCTTCCTGCTCACCATATCGTGCCCGTCTAAATAGAAATTGAGCATAACACTTAGAAATCGTATCCATATAGTATGTATGCACCCGAAATTCCTTTCGTACATGCTCTAATTCTGTACGAGATTTTATTACTGCTTTATCGACAGATTCATACAATTCATCAATTTCGTTTTCCAGTTTGACCAGTATTTCCGCTTTATTTAAAACAAAATCATTCCGAATAATAACTGCCAATAAACTTTCCTCTGCCAAAACTTCTAAAACAGCATTCAAATCATCTAAATAATGTGCTATTCTAACCTCCAACCCCATTATTAAAAATAGTCCTTCTTCATCAAAAATTGCCCTAATAATTTCTTTAAAGTTTTGCACTGATTGTTTTATAAGCCTGCGATAATGGCCTTTTTTTACAAAACGATACGCTTTTTTAATCCAAGGTATTTCCTCCTTGATCTTAAGTGTTTTATATTCTTTCTCAAAATCATATCCCATCTCATCTTTAAAAAATTTTTGGATAAACTCAGCTTCTTTGCTCTCAACAATCAAATCAGAGTAATTATACTTCAATAATGTATAGTTTAAATTGTTGTAAAGCAATCGATTTTCCTGTCTTCTTTGAATAAAAGTTACAATAAAATCAGCAATTTCCTGATCAGAAAGAATATCTATCGGCATCCAGTTGAGTGGTGTATTCTTATCGTGGAAATGCTGTATCATTGTATCTATTTGACGAACATAACTGCGATACTCATCTCCTGATTTCGATTCTTTTTCCGACCAAAGCACTTTTATTGCAAGCTCCTTAATTTTTTTATCATTCATAAATTGCCTCCCTCTCAAAGGTTAAAGACACCTAAATGACCTATCCTTGTATTGATTTTAAGACAATTCATTCTACAGGACAACCCTTATATTTTTAAATTTAACTATAGGTAATGTATATACACTACCTACAGCCAAAAATATATAAATTTTCAAAATATGCTGTCATTGACAATAACAACGTCTTTACTTACTCCATTCAATATATCTTATTTATTTTCGTAATATCGCAAACTTTTTCCTCTGCCTTCCTTAACCAGTACCCCTTCTGTTGTCAAATCCCTTAGAAGCAGGATTGCCGTAGACTGGGAAATATTTAACGCCATTTCTACATCTGTGCGAACAATGGAGCCCTTACTGCGACACAGTTCCAGCACCTTCTGTAGACGTTCTTGCTTTTTCGTCAGCTTAGCAGAACTCTCTGCAGGCGAAGAATCCAACTTGTTTTTTTCTATATAAAAATTAGTATTTGGCAGTGTGATCTTAAACGCATTGTTCGTTGTTTCAATAACAGGTTTTACTGCATACTCATCATAGCATTCATTGATTTTCAGAATACCTGTGCCATATGCCTCAATCAATCGCAGACGATAGAAAATGCTTGCTAAATACTGATTGCGCAGCACAGAAACACCCAGTTTTACATCATCCAGTGTAATACCCTTTACCAAGCCACCAATCGTCACAAACTCGATTCTATCTTCAAAAATACTGATCAGGGTAGAACTACTGAAAGAATAATCTCTGTGAACGATTGCATTCAGCAAAGCTTCACGAACCGCTTCAGCAGGATAATCCCGCATATCAATACGATCCAGACCAGAAAATTCTGCACGAGTGCGATTGTAGCGGTCAATATAGTCAAAAGCCTCTTCCAGCTGTTCTAATATGGAACCTGATAACTCTCGGCGATCTTTAAACACAGATTTTTTACTGCCCTCAAATACTGCCAGTTTAAGGGAATGGGTACATTGATCAGACAGCAGGAATGCCAGATTGGTATAGGTCTGATCCTCTCCAATCAGATGCAGGGTACGCATCTGTGCCTGTTCAAATTCTACGTTCCGCTTTTGAAAAAATTCTGCTGTTTTCTTAAAAGTAAGCTGCTGATTCAGAGAACGGGCAGTTTCATAACTATCCCCACTCGTTTCCTTAATCATGTTCAGAATGGCTGCATCTGTTGCAGGAACTGTAGATGCCCCCTGTCGAACATAAACCCCTTCTGGACGAATCCCTTTGCCATGTAAGTAATAGGGTCTTGCTGTTCCCCGCTGCACAACCACAGCTACAACTGGTTTTCCATCTATATGCTCATTACGGCACTCAATAAACATTGTAATATCCGGACGCACTGCATCCCGAATGGCATTGGTCACACGCAACATTGTTCCATCTACGTCTTCTACACCACAAATGCTGCCGTCATCATCAATCCCGATATAAAGTGTGCCGCCATCACAATTTGCAAAAGCAATAATTGTATTTTTAATATCATCAATATACTCTCTTTTATATTCCGTTGTCTTGTTTTCCATAAGTACAAAGCCTCCTTCAACAAATTCTGACGATCATTCTAATCATAGATTCAATCTAATAATTATTATGATTATTATTATAATCAGATAATCACATATTACAACTAAAATCAGTAATTTTATGAAGATTGACGCATGAACTATAAATCTGGCTGTAGGTAGTGTATATACACCACCCACACTAAAATATAGCTACTTTTTATAAAAGCCCATAAACTTTTAATCTATGGGCTTTTGTTTCAAACGATGTAAATTCTATTTACTTTTTATAGGTACTGCAAAACCTAATTCATTTCCGTCTTTTCTTTTCGAGAACACTTTCAAGCGTATCATCTAATCTCTGCTTTTCCCTTATAGCAAAACCATTACTCCTGTGATGCCGCAATCCCGTTGTATAACTCGTATGATTGAAAATGATATGTGCATGTATCTTTTCAGGATTATGTTCATGGAATGCATATAGTAACTGGTAGTCTTCAACAATCGGTTCCACAAATGTTTCTACTACTTCCTGCATTCCTTCTAACCCCAGTTCATCCGCTTCTTCCTTCTGAAAAGAAATCACAAAATGGTTCATCCTACGATCATGCTCCTGACCATAATATTTTCGGACATATTTATATGCTGCTGCTATGACAGCAGGATTTCGGACATTTGGAGCACCATACGAATAAAATACATCATTTATCATTTTCTCTTTATCCAGACAGTAGTTAATCAAATTTTCTGTTGCTTCCTCATTTGAGTAATTATGCTTCTTATAGCCTTGCCGTACTCCATGTTTATTATTGTGATTATCATTATATTTTTCAGGATTTACTTTTAAATTTGCCATAAATCATTTATCTCCTTTTTCAGCATTTTCATTTCCTTAACCAGTACCGGATTCAGATTTTCTTTTTTCAGCAACCTATGTACTTCTTTTTCCAGTCGGTTAAAGCGATTTTGTAAATCAACTATTTTGGCAACATGCGCTTCTGTTTCTTCCTTTCTGTCTGCCTTTTCTAGCTTTCCCTTAATCAAAGCGGATTTTGTGGTTTTCTTTTTCTTTGCTTCTTTTTCCAGCTCTTCCACAACTTCTTTCGGAAACTTCACTGTAACACTGACTGTTGCTTTATTATCATTACGCTTCATAACAAATAGCCTCCTTCGCCAAATGTCTATATAGATTTAGATTCTTTATGTATATTCTTATTAAGATACTTCTCTAATAAAGATGTTTTGTTGTCTTTTATTGATACTCTATAACAAGTATCGCATTTCACTTCTCCTTTCCCCTATAAAATTAACCTTGTAGTATGCTGTGCATTTACTCCTAGCTATCCTTTCGGGTAAGACCTTTTTACAAAACCATGCTGATAAAGTTCCTGCTTCATCAGATTTTTTTATCATTATGTATTGTGAAATTTAAAAGTAATTAAGACAATTTAATATCAATAAGAGAGCAACATATATGTAGAAAGGAAGTGAATATACTATGACACCTGAATTAAATGAATATGAAGACATTCTGGATTCCTTTGCTGTTGGATATATATTAGGAATCAGTCGTGCTACTACATTAAAATTACTGCGAAACGGAACAATCCCCGGTAAAAAATGCGGACGTAAGTGGCGTATATTGAAGTCAGATCTCTTAGCCTTCTTAAAAACAAATCCACATTAATTTTTCTGTCTAAGAAAGATATATCGTCTTTCTCATCATTTTCCCATTTTTTATTATTCGTAAATTGCAATACCAAATTGAACACTGATAAAAATTAAGCATACCGAACCTT
>CALASU010000287.1 GCA_937888765.1 uncultured Clostridia bacterium
CCTGAAAGGCACTGCGCTTCTTGCTTTCGCCACCCACACGGATGCCTTTGGAGATATTGCCGTCGTTGCCGAAGGGAGAAGCTCCGCGAGTGCCGACCCAGTAAGAACCGCCGTTGTGCTGCTCCTTCTGCTCCGCCAGTCTTTCCCGCAGCATCTGCTCGATCTCCTGCTCGGAAAGCCCCATGTTTCTGAGCAGGGCTTCCATACTGTAGCTGCCGTCCAGTTCTTCTCTGGGCTTGTTCAGCCAGTCCAGAAGCTCCTGTGGCAGTTCATCTGTGGCACGTTCCATATCTTTGAAATATTCCAGAAACGCACCGTCAAATTTATCGAAATCTGCCTCACTTTTTACCAGAATGGCACGGGCAAGGTAATAAAATCCCGTGAAGCTGGAGCCGTGCAGCCCCTTTTCTAGTGCTTCGATCAGGGACATCCATTCATTTAAGGATACCTTCAGCCCTCTGGCACGGAGGAGATAAAAAAACGAAGTAAACATAGTCGGTCACCTGCTTATTTCATATAGCGTTTTACAGTATCAAGGTCTTCGTTCTTTTTGAGCAGTACACCTGCAAAGGGAAGTGTTTCCTTGATTTTGTAAGAGGGAACGCCGCCCAGCTCCAGTGCACGAATCCAGTCGATGATTTCGGAGGTACTGGGCTTTTTCTGGATGTTGTACAGACCTCTGATCCAGTAGAATGCCGCCAGTGCCTGTTTCAGTACAGTTTCTTCCACGTGTTCAAAGTGTACGTTGATGATTTCCCTCATCTGTTCTTCGTTAGGGAATTCAATGTAATGGAAGATACATCTGCGCAGGAAAGCATCGGGCAGTTCCTTTTCCGCATTGGAAGTGATGATAACAATGGGACGCTGTTTTGCCTTGATGGTTTCTTTTGTTTCGGGGATATAGAATTCCATTTTGTCCAGCTCCCACAGCAGGTCGTTGGGGAATTCCAGATCGGCTTTGTCGATTTCGTCAATCAGCAGGATGACCTGTTCGTCGCTGTTAAATGCTTCGCCCAGCTTGCCCAGTTTTACATATTTGCCGATGTCGTCAACGCCTTCGTTGCCGAACTGAGAGTCGTACAGACGCTGTACAACGTCGTATACATACAGACCGTCCTGTGCCTTTGTTGTGGATTTGATGTTCCAGATGATCAGTTTTTTACCCAGAGCCTGAGAAATGGCTTCTGCAAGCATAGTTTTGCCTGTACCGGGTTCGCCTTTGATGAGCAGGGGCTTCTGCAGAGCGATGGCGATGTTTACGGAACGCATCAGATCTTCGCTTGCTACATAGTTTTCACTGCCTTGAAATGTCATATTCATGGTTGAAGTTCCACCTTTCTGTTTTGAGTGTTTGCATATGAATTTTATTTTATGGGGAAAGCCAAGGACTGTCAAGGAATAACCCCTGTAAATAAAAAGAATCTCGCTTGGCGAGATTCTCAGATTGCGGACAAACAAATAATTTGTTTTTAATGGAAATATTGAATTTTTCAGCAAAAACGTTAGTTTTTGCTAAACCGGGTCGAGGGGATGACCCCCTCGCAGGGTGTGGGACAGCGTCCCACGGTTTTAACGTACTTCAAAGCCTGCCAGTCTTGCCATGTCTAAAATAGAAGCCTTGGAAACTTTTTTTCCTTTGTAGTCGATCAAATCATCCATGCTGCCTGTAAAAATATCCGCGGGTTCGTATTTTTTCAGAATGATGGTGTTGTCTTCCACAAAAATTTCCAGAGAATCCTTGATTTCAATGCCCATGTTGCGGCGCAGCTCGATGGGCAGTACCACTCTGCCAAGTTCATCTACTTTTCTGACAATGCCGGTTGATTTCATCTGTCTTTTCCTCCTAAGTATCTTTCTGCCGTATCAATAAAATCTTAACGAAATTTTAGCACAAATAAAGAGGGATTGCAACGAAAATCAAAAATACTGTCAAAAAATAGCTTTTTTTGTAGGGAATGCACAAAAGTTCAGCATTTTTTCATGGGATGCCCCGAACAGACATAAATTGAACGAAAGGGGGCGTGAAGATGCTGAATGGAATCTGGGGATTTTTTATGATCGGCGGTATTTTTATGGGGGCAATACTTGGGCGGATGGATGCAGTCACGGCGGCAGTCATCGGCGGTGGAAAGAGTGCGCTGGAGCTTGCATTTACCATGGCGGGTGTGGTGTCTGTCTGGTCGGGCATTTTAAAGATTGCGGAAAAGGGCGGTATGATTGATCTGCTTGCACAGAAGCTGACGCCTGCTATGGATTTTCTGTTTCCTTCTGTGCCGAGGGAGCACCCTGCACGCAAATACATAGCGGCAAATTTTGCGGCAAATTTTCTTGGGCTTGCATGGGCGGCAACCCCTGCGGGGCTGATGGCGATGAAAGAACTGCAGAAGCTGAATCGGGAAAAAGGGGTTGCCAGTGCGGCAATGTGTATGTTTCTAACGGTTAATATGTCTTCTTTGCAGCTGGTAACAGTCAATATCCTTGCTTATCGGGCACAGTATGGCTCGCAGAACCCTGCGGAGATCGTGGGAGCGGGGATTGCGGCAACCTTTGTGACAACACTGGTCGGTATTCTGGCGGCGAAATACATGGAACGGAGGGGCTGACATGAATATTCTGCTTACGATTTCTGATTTTATCATCCCTGTGACAGTGCTGTTTATTGTGGTGTTCGGCTGTCTGCATCGTGTGGATATTTATGAGGTTTTTCTGGAAGGGGCAAAAGAGGGGCTGAAAACAGTTGTGGACATCCTGCCGACACTGATCGGGCTGATCCTTGCGGTAGAGGTCATGCGGGCGGGGGGCCTGCTTGCCCTGCTTACGGCACTCATTCGCCCTGTTACGGAGCTTGTGGGCTTTCCAGCCGAGCTTGCACCGCTCAGCTTTGTGCGGCTGATCTCTTCCTCGGCGGCAACGGGGCTTCTGCTCGACCTGTTTGCAGACTATGGTCCGGATTCCTTTCTGGGAAGAGCGGCTTCTGTGATGATGAGCTGTACGGAAACAGTGCTGTATACCATGAGCCTGTATTTTCTTTCTGTCGGTATCAGAAAAACAAGGTATACCCTGCCGTGTGCGGTATTGGCGAACATTGTCGGAATGTTTGTGACGATCTGGCTTGTGCGGGCGGTATTCTGAGCGGCATAAAGCCGATGTCTGTTTTATTTTCTGAAATTTACCAATCTTTCCTTTTCTTCTTTGCTTTTATGGGCAGTATAGGATATAATAGATAAATATGTGTAAAAAACGAAAGCAGAATACTGCACTTTGTACAGCAGGGCATTGCCTTGTGTAAGAGGGAAAGGAATACACTTATGAAAAAAATCATCGGAGCACTGGCGTGTCTGCTGCTGTTTGCAGGCTGCGGACAGGAAGAAGCGGAAACTTTCGGACTGACTGCAGAGGAACAGCAGGCATATACGAAAAGTATCGATACTGTAATGGAAGAATATTACTGGGAGTATGACCGCGGCAGTCTGCAGTTCAATGCGGGCGTAGTTCCCGAAAACAGAGATAAGAATGAACGCCTGTTTACGGCATCTGCTGCATGCGGCTATAATCTGGCCGGCTATGCGGGAAAAGAACTTGTGCATGCGGAAGCGGCATTGCTGCATTATAACGGCGATATGGCAGGTACTCTGCAATGCTATCTGCAGCAGGGGCAGATTGTCGGGATCGCATACAGCGGCGGCTATGATAAAAGCTACTACAGCCTGAAAGAAAGAAATCCGTTTCAGGCAGACGGCGGCTTTGAACGCTATGAAACATGGAATGGCATGAGCGAAGCGTTTGTAAAAGGCAGAGGGGAATTTTCGCCGGAGGGGATTTCTTCTGTCGGCAGAGATGAAAAAGGCAATACACTGGCAGTCATCATACAGGAAGGGAAAGCGCAGGTATATAGATATGCAAACGGTCTCAGCCGTTTCCGTAATTTCTCCTACGGGGCAGGGCTGGAAGCAACCTCCGCAGTCTTTTTATCGGAAAATGATGCCAGACTTGCCGTATTGCTGTCCAGTACTGCGCAAAGCGGCGAAGGTGAGGGCGAACAGGAATTTTCCCGCTCTGAAAAGATCATGCTTTATGATTCTCAGCTGAATCAGACCGGAGAAATTGCACTGGAGAGCGAACTGGCGACGGCACTCGGTGCAGAGGATGGAAAGCTGTATGTTTTTGTCGATCAGAACATGGATATTTATGAAGAAAAAGAAGGCACATGGGAGAGAACGGGCAGCCGCAAGCTGAAGCATTCTGTAACCCAGTTCCATATGACGGATCTGGATGGGGACAGCGTAAAGGAATATCTGATGACAGACGGCATGGATCTGTATGTATATCAGCAGACAGGCGGCAGCTTCCGCAAGGTATGGAGTACGCATCTTGGTGTGGAAAACTTCTATGGCCCGATTACAAGCGGCGATCTGAACGGGGACAGCGTAAAGGAAATCTATACCTGTGATATGACAGGTACGACCATACGCTATATCCTGACAGAAAAAGGACTGCGCACAGCAAATGAGGATATTGATTATGGGGAATGTATCTATCCCTGTGATTTTGACGGAAAAGGCGGCATGGATTACTGGTTGGTACAGGATAACGTAAACCGCGGTGGACAGCTCTATCTGGCAGATGCAAAAACGGAGGAAACAAGATGACAGAATCTGAAAAATATATGACAGAAGCCCTTCTGGAGGCAGAAAAAGCCCTTGCGGCGGGCGAAGTACCGATCGGTGCTGTAATGGTGCGAAACGGCGAAATCATTGCCAGAGGGCATAATCTGAGAAATACAGATAAAAACCCCCTGCGTCATGCGGAAATTGATGTGATTGATGCGTCTGCGAAAATCGTCGGAGACTGGCGGCTAGAGGACTGTGTGCTGTATGTGACGGTAGAACCCTGTCCCATGTGTGCGGGGGCAATCGTGCAGGCAAGAATCCCCAAAGTTGTATTCGGTACAAGAAACAGCAAGGCAGGCTGTGCAGGTTCTGTACTGGATGTATTGAATGAACCTAAGCTGAATCATCAGGTAGAGATCGAAGAAGGCATTCTGCAGCCCGAATGCAGTGAAATCATGAAGCGTTTTTTCAGAAGATTTCGCAAGAATGCAGCTGCAAAAGAGATGCAGACAATTGAATAAAATTCATTGAAAACGGTATAAATTTTCCTTGTTTTGCAACAGGGTGTATGCTATAGTGAAAGAGAAAAAACAGAAGACAGAAGTGACAGACTGTTTGAAAAGAGAAGAAGAGAAGAAGAGAAGGAGGGAGTTTTATGGCAAAAAAATGTCCCAAATGCGGCACAATGAATGATGACGAAATGGTATTCTGCGGCGCTTGTACAGAACCATTGAATGATGATGTAAAGCTGGTTATGCGTGTGGATGAGATGGCAAAGGAAATGAGAGAGCACAGCGGCAGCAATAAACCCTTGCAGGATGCATGGGAAAGAGAGCACAGAAAGGATCATGCACCTACAGGTGCAAGAACAAATCAGGATGAAGAAGCGAAACACCTGAATGTGCAGAAAGAAAAAGAAGGCAGTGCAATGCCTCTGATTCTGCTGGGAATCGTGGCAGCGATTGCAATTGTTTTCCTGCTGAAGTAAGCCATTGACAGATGGGCAAAAAACAGATATAATAACTCTGTTCCGCATAAAAGCAGATGCTTTTTGCGCAATATTCTGGTAATACTTGCCGCAGAGGCGGCAGTTTAAAATTTCCGCACTAGCCGGGGCGGTAGCGGTGCCCTGTACTCACAATCCGCTATAGTGAGGGTGATGCTCGCTTTCGACGCAGGGTTTGATGGCCTGCCCTTTGGAAGCGGTGTTGAAGTTCGGGTCTTATGCAACAGGAGCCTGTGAACCGTGTCAGGGTCGGAAGGCAGCAGCACTAAGCAGTCTACTTCTGTGTGTTATAAGGGTGCTCGGATGGAGCCGTGGAAGAAGGTAACGCATGGGACTTTGTGGCAACAGCGGGTGTGCGGATTCATATTAGAATACTACAAAATCCTCATAGTGTTATGGGGATTTTTCTTATATTAAGAAAAATACAGGGAAGGAGGAAACAGAGATGGCGTATACTGCATTATACAGAAAATTCCGTCCGCATACGTTTGAAGGTGTGATCGGACAGGAGCATATCGTAAAAACGCTGAAAAATCAGATGAAAACAGAGAGGGTATCCCATGCCTATCTTTTCTGCGGCACAAGGGGGACTGGCAAGACCTCTACGGCAAAAATCTTTGCCAGAGCGATCAACTGCCTTGCACCTACTGCGGAGGGCGAGCCCTGTAATGTATGTGAGATCTGCAAAGACCATCTGGAGGGCAGAAGCGTGAATGTTATCGAAATTGACGCGGCTTCCAACAACAGTGTTGACAACATCCGTGAAATTCGTGAGGAAGTAAAATATGCACCCACACAGGGACGGTTCAAGGTCTATATCATCGACGAGGTGCATATGCTTTCCAACAGTGCCTTCAATGCACTTCTGAAAACACTGGAAGAACCTCCTGCACACGTGATTTTTATTCTGGCGACAACAGACCCGCAGAAAGTGCCTGCAACCATCCTTTCCCGTGTACAGCGGTTTGATTTCCGCCGCATCACAACGGACGATATTGCGCATACGCTGATGGGTTATCTTGCAGAGGAGGGGCATCGTGCCACACCCGAAGCGGTGCAGTATGTGGCACAGCTGGGGGACGGCTCCATGCGTGACTCTCTGAGTATTCTGGATCAGTGCCTTGCCTTTTTCAGCGGCGAGGAAGTGACACTGGAAAAAGTACTGGATATCATGGGGGCGGTGGACAGAACCGTTTTCTTTGATCTGACAGAAGCCCTCTCCAGGCGGGATGTGAAAAAATCCATGCAGATTGTGGAGGAAATGATGCTTTCGGGCAGGGATGTGAAGCAGTTTGTGACAGAACTGCTGCAGCACCTCAGAAATCTGCTGATGGCGGCCACTGTGCCCGATTCCCGTTGTATCATGGATGTGTCCGCCGAGGATGCCGCAAGGCTTGCGGCAGCTGCATCGGTGCTTTCTCCCGCAGAACTGATCTATTATATAGAACAGTTTTCCGCTTTGCAGAGCGAACTGAAATATGCGCCGAATGAGCGTATCCTGCTGGAAGTGGAACTGATGAAGCTGTGTGCTCCATGGACAGAGCAGAACCTGACCGCACTGGCGGCAAAGGTGGGCGAACTCGAACGGAAACTGGCAGAGGGTGTACAGGTGGTAACGGTGGCGGCAGAACCGACAGCGGCGGCACAGCCTGTACAGCCGCCGAAACCAAAACGCAGACCTCCTGCACTTCCTGAGGATAAAAAGAAGGTAAAAGAGCAGTGGCCTATGCTGCGTAATGACGTGGAGGATATTACCCTGCGCAGTAAACTGGAAAAAGTCGATATTGGCTTTAAAGATGATGATTATCTGTATTTGGTTTGTGAAATGCCCGTATATATGACAATGGTTGAAAGAAAATTGGATGTGATACAGAACCTGTTGGAAAAGGCAACGGGTAAAGCCTTCGAACTGCGTACCACAACGGAACAGGAGTTTGAGCAGTGGTATGAAGCAAACTACGGCAAGCCTGATGAAACGGCAGAGGATGATGCAGAATTTGCAAGTCTGATGGGAACATACCTGCCGGATGCGGATATAGAATAACAGAAAACCCCTTGCCGACAGGCGGGGTTTTGGGTACAATAAAAAACGATACGAAAACAATAACAGATATTTTAAGGAGGAATACAAAATGGCAAAAGGATTTCCCGGCGGCATGGGCGGCATGAACATGAACAACCTGATGAAACAGGCGCAGAAAATGCAGAAACAGATGATGGACAAACAGGAAGAACTGGCGGCAAGAACACTGGAAATGACAAGCGGCGGCGGTGCAGTTAAGGTTGTGATCTCCGGTAAGAAAGAACTGCAGGAACTGAAAATCAACCCCGACGTAGTAGATCCCGATGATGTGGAAATGCTGGAAGACCTGATTATTTCTGCTGTAAACGAAGCGATCCGTCAGGTAGAAGAAATGTATAACAACGAAATGGGCAGAATGACAGGCGGCATGGGTCTGTTCTGATCTGTTCTGATACAGAGGCGATTCGATGAATTATTATGGAAATGCACTGACCCGTCTGATACAGGAGCTGGCAGGTCTGCCCGGTATCGGCGGCAAGTCTGCACAGCGGCTGGCGTTTCATATCATCCATATGCCAAGAGAAAAGGCGGCGGCACTGTCCGAAGCCATTATCGAGGCAAGGGACGGTGTGAAATACTGCACCGTGTGCTGTAATCTGACGGAAGAAGAAATCTGTCCGATCTGTTCCAACCCCAAGCGGGATAAAACAACGATCATGGTAGTGGAAGACCCGCGGGATATGGCGGCATATGAGCGGACAAAGGAATTCCGTGGGGTATATCATGTACTGCATGGGGCAATTTCCCCTATGGCAGGCGTAACAAAGGATGATCTTCGCATCCGTGAACTCATCAGCCGTATGGACGGCACGGTGCAGGAGGTTATTCTTGCAACCAATCCCAACCCCGAGGGCGATGTGACAGCAATGTATATTGCGAATATGCTCAAGCCCCTCGGCGTGAAGGTGACACGCATTGCAAACGGTGTGCCGATTGGCGGTGATCTGGAATATGTGGATGAAATCACGCTTTCCCGTGCGCTTGAGGGCAGACGGGAGCTGTAAAAGGGATTGCAATTTGAAAGCGGAATTGCTATAATAAAAGAAAAAGATGCTGCTCGGTAAAACGATTAGCTCTGAATGTATGTGATTATTTAAAAAATAACCGTTCCATTTGGCAGAGGAGACGGTTATTTTTTATGCTGTTTTCCTTGATTATAGCCAATGGCATAACCAAGTCCAAAAGAAGTTAACATAAAGGAAAGAACTCCTATAAGCGCTTCGATTGTGAGCATGGGACAACACCCCCTTTTGTGTTCATAGAGAAATCTATGTAAACAGAGGGCTTTTCATCTCCCTCTGTACAGAGGGCTAACCGTCTTATCGTTTTATATAGCAGCATCCGTTTCTTATCCTATCAGAAAGCGACAGATTCTGTCAATAAAAACGAAAAAGACCTGAACTTTGTTCAGGTCTTTTTATTTGTCTTTGGTGGATAAAGTGAATTTCTTTGGCAGAAACGAAGTTTCTGCAAATCGGGGTCAAGGGGAATGATTCCCCTTGCAGGGAGTTTGAGAGACAGCGTCCCTCAAGATTTTTTCTTCGGAATCAGCGAAAAGAACTGATATGGCAGTACCAGCACCAGCAGTGACCCCACGCCGATCGCCCCGGAGAGCTTCAGCCCTGTGAGGGCAAAGGAATACGTTGCCATGATCTGCCCCGAAAGGCTGGAAGTGATGGTATGATACACTGCGGCCCCCGGCACAAGCGGCAGTACCCCGGGGATATGATACAGTATGGACGGTGCTTCTCTGTAATACGACAGATAGCGTGCGATGGTGGTTACGACCACAGTAGAGATCACGGTTGCCGTTACGGGATGCTGATAGTTATGATACACCACAAGATAAACCAGCCATCCGATAAACCCGTTCATCCCGCAGAACAGGATTTCCTTTCTGGGGGCATTGCAGATGATAGCATAGCCGATACAGGCGAAGAACGCCAGAACAGGCTGTATCAGAAATTCAAAAAGCATAAGATTCCCTCCTTAAAATATGGGACGGAACAGCCCCAGTGCGGTCGCTGTACCCCCTGCGATAGCGGCAGCAATCAAGAGTGCTTCCATCATTTTCGAGTTGCCGCTGATAAAATTTCCTTCCAGCAGATCACGGATGGACTTTGTCATGGTAAGTCCGGGCAGCAGCGGCATGATGCCCCCGATGATGATATTGTCAACATGGAGAATCGGAAATACCATCTGAAACAGACAGGCGGATGTACCTGTGACCAGTCCGCCGAGGAACGTACCGAGGAAATAGGGCGCTTTGTGCTTATTGACAAAATGCAGCATCACGCCAAGCAGAATTCCTACAAGGAAAGCCGCAATTCCGTCCGGCAGGGATTGGCTGAGAATGAGCGAAAACCCGCCCGAGGTCAGCCCATAGCCGAGTGTGATCGTCAAAGGCTTGAATGTGGGTGTTTTATGGATATTTTCCAGCTGTGCGGTTGCTTCCTCAAGTGTGATTCTGCCTGACACGAAATCACGGGACATGGCGTTCACGGCACAGATTTTTTCAAAATTAACAGAGCGGTTTTCGACCCCTCTTGCCATGGAAAGCGGGCCTTTTTCTTCTCTTGGCAATGTCACGATGAGCATTGTGGACAGGGCAAGGGCTTCTATTTTCTCACGCCCTGTAACGGACAGCATACGCTTCATGGTATCCTGTACGCGGTAGGTTTCCGCACCCGACTGCAGCATGATTTCGCCTGCGTCGAGGGCGAGGTTGATGAGTTTTGTATCGTAATCCTGCATGGATCAATCTCCTTTCTTTTTTTGCGGGACGCTGTCCCGTACCCTGCGAGGGGGTCACCCCCTCGACCCGATACTGCAGAACCATGCATGGTTCTGCAAAAACAAAGGTACAGGGCATCTGTTAAGGCATTATATAGTTTATCTATTTTTTACCAAAAGTAAAGAGAAAAACTAGCCAAAGAAAATGTTTACTTTCGCCATTTTTTGTACTATAATCAGAATGGAAATTACATAAAAAAGCTGGGGGTGCTGTCTTTGTGCAGCTGAGAGGGCGAACCGTGCCCAACCCTTTGAACTTGATGTGGTTAGTACCAACGGAGGGAAGCGAAACAACGAAAGCCAAGAGCCTTTCCCAAGTGGGAAAGGCTTTTTCATTCTATTTCGTTATACTCCTGAAAGGAGAGAAAAAAGAATTGCTGGAATTTAAGAACGTAACATTCCAATACGATGGGGACGAAGCACCGATGATGACAGATCTGTCCTTTTCCGTGGAAGCGGGGGATTTTATTTCGATCATCGGGGCGAGCGGATGCGGCAAAAGTACGATTTTCCGTCTGATTAACGGTCTGGAAAAGCTGACACAGGGGGAGATCCTTGTGGACGGCAAGCCCATAAGTGTGTTAAAGCAGAGCGGGAAGCAGTACAGTGCCTTTATGCCGCAGAAAGACCTCTTATTCCCATGGCGCACCATTGAAAAGAATATCTGTCTGCCCCTGGAACTGGCGGGCGTGCCGCAGGCGGAGCAGGAAAGCCGCTGTCTTGCGGTACTGGAAGAAGTTGGGCTTAGTGAGTATGCCAGGAAATACCCCAAAGATCTTTCGGGCGGGATGAAGCAGAGGGTTTCCTTTGCCCGCACACTGCTGTCGGGGGCGGATATGCTGCTGTTAGACGAGCCGTTTTCTGCACTGGATTATCTGACCCGTGTGGATATGCAGGAATGGCTTCTGCACCAGTGGGAGCATTACAACAAGACCATTCTGTTTATTACGCATGATGTAGAGGAAGCCGTATTTTTATCCAAAAAGATATTCGTGATACAGGACAGACCGATTTCTGCGATGGAAGTGGTGGACATACCTCTGCCCGAGAAGCGTCATAGAAGCGATCTGAAGCGGCCCGAAATCGTAGAGCTGAAAGAAAGGCTCATTGATAAGCTGAGAGGGGGCGAAAAGGCATGAAGCATATTGCATCTTCTTCCCTTGTGGCGATTCTGCTGCTGATCTGGCAGGGGGTGGCGATGGGCATTGATGCGGCGTATATCCTGCCCTCGCCGATTGAGATACTGATGCGGCTGTGGGAACTGAGAGAACCGCTGTTTCTGGAGCATCTGCCGGCGACAATGGGCGTGACGGCTCTGGGGCTTCTGATTTCCGTGATTCTGGGGCTTGCACTGGCGATTGCGATGGATTTCAGCCCCAAGCTGGAAAACGCATTTTATCCGATTATTGTGGCATCCCAGACGATTCCCACAACAGCCATTGCGCCGCTGTTTATCCTCTGGTTCGGGTATAGCATCTGGAGCAAGGTGCTGGTAACGATTCTGATGACGTTCTTCCCGATTGCGATTACCGTATTTGACGGGCTGAAAGGGACAAAGCGGGAAATGGAAGAACTGCTGATAACCTACGGAGCAACGAAGAAAGACATCTTTTTAAAACTCAAATTGCCGACAGCCCTGCCGCATTTCTTTTCTGCGATCAAAATGGCAGTGCCGATGAGTGTCATTGGTGCGGCGATTGCGGAATGGCTTGGGGCACAGAGCGGGCTTGGCTATTTCAGCAAGCGTATGATGACACAGCTGGACGGGGCGGGCGTGTTTGCCCCTGTGGTGCTGCTCTCTGCGGCGGCAATGGCGGCGGTGGGTATCATCACGCTGATTGAAAAGAAAGTAATCACATGGAGAAAAGAATTATAAGCGGGGCTTTGCCCCTGCACCCCACGAGGGACGTTGTCCCCTCGACCCCTATGAGGGGGGCACCCCCTCGAACCCGATACGCAGAACCATATATGGTTCTGCAAAAAAGGATGTTATAATCAGAGAGGAGTGTTATAATATGAAGAAAATACTTGCGATGTTAATGACAGGAGTACTTGCCTTTGGTGCAGTTGGCTGCGGCGGGCAGGCAGAACAGGCGGAGAACACAGAAAGCGGTCTGGAAGAAGTGAGCATTGTTCTGGACTGGTATCCCAATGCAATCCACAGCTTCCTGTATGCGGCGGAGGAAAAGGGCTATTTTGCAGAGGAAGGCTTAGATTTAGTGGTGCATTTCCCTGCAAATACCAATGACGGCATTTCCCTGCCTGCGGCGGGTAAAGCGGACTTCGGGCTGTATTATTTACAGGATGCCATTCTGACAGCGGTGGAAGAAGAAGTGCCCATCGTTTCCGTAGGTGCGGTGGTGCAGGAATCCTTGGACGTTGTGATTTCTCTGGAGGAAAAGGGCATTGAAACAGCGGCAGACCTTGCGGGCAAAAAGATCGGCTATGCAGGCACAGCCCTTTCTGAAGCAAAGATCGAATCCATGCTCGAAAGAGAAGGGCTGTCTGCTGAGGACTGCGAAATCATCGACGTGGGCTTTGACCTGATGACAGCGACAACAACAGGGCAGGTGGATGCGACCATCGGCAACAACGTAAACCATGAAGTGCCGCAGTTAGAAGAAAACGGCATTGCAAACAATTATTTTTATACTACAGAATACGGCGTGCCCGACTATTATGAACTGGTACTGCTGACAGGCGAAAAAACACTGGCGGAAAACCCCGAAAAAGTAGAAAAATTCCTGCGTGCCTGCGAAAAGGGCTTTGCCTTTATGAAGGAAAATCCCGCGGAGGCTCTGCAGATTCTGTTAGACAATCAGAATGCGGAAAACTTCCCCCTTTCCGAAACCGTAGAGCAGAAAAGTATGGAAATGCTGCTGCCTAAGATGGAAACAGAAAACGCACCTTTCCTGACACAGGATGCGGCAGTATGGCAGAAAAACGCCGACTGGCTGTATGAAAGAGGACTGCTGAGTGAACAGACTGACGTTTCCTTTATGGTGGCAAGATGAAGGCGTTGATTACAGGTGCGACAAGCGGTATCGGGCGGGATATGGCAGTGATTCTGTCCCGTATGGGCTGTGAACTCATCATTGCCAGCCGTGATGTGCGCAGAATGGAGCAGATCAAACGCCGTCTGCCCGTCCCTGTGCGCATCATTCAGGCGGATTTATCCCGAGAAGCTGACTGCTATGCGCTTTATGAGCAGGTGAAGGAGGAAAATATTGATATCCTCATCAACAATGCGGGCTTTGGGGCATTCGGGGAATTTGCGGAGATACCTCTGGAAACAGAACTGAATATGCTCGATCTGAATGTACGGGCGGTGCATATTCTGACAAAGCTGTTCTTGCTGGACTTCCGTAAACGAAACAGCGGCTATATTTTAAATGTGGCATCCTCGGCGGGATTTCTGGCAGGACCTTTGATGTCCACGTATTATGCGACGAAAAGCTATGTGCTCCGTTTGACAGAAGCCATCCACGAGGAACTCAGACGAGAGGGCAGTGCGGTGCGGATTACGGCACTCTGCCCCGGTCATGTGGATACGGGCTTTGACAAACGGGCGAATGTAAAGCATTCTATCGGCGGCGTTTCTTCCTATAAAGTAGCCAAGTGCGGCATAGAGGGAATGTTTCGGGGGAAAGTGGTCGTTCTGCCGGGTGTTACGATGAAGCTGACCTATGTCGGGGAAAAGTTCCTGTCAGAATCGCTGATGCTGAAAGCGGCATACCATGCGCAGAAGCAGAAACAGGGCTGACGATACAACAAGCAGAAAGAGGGATACGGTATGAAAGGAAAATGGAAACAGTTTTTACAGCTGCTCATACAGGGATTTTTGCAGAAAGAAGTGGGCAGGCGTGCGGCTTCGCTGACATACTATCTGGTGTTTGCCATTTTCCCGTTCATCATTTCGGTGATCTCCCTGCTTGGGGTGCTGCAGCTGCCGATGATTTCTCTGGAAGGGGATGCGGCGGCGTTCCTGCCTGCGGATGTGATCGCACTGCTGAACTTAACAATCACCCATATGACGGAAACCTCCAACGGCGCAATTCTGACATTCGGGGTGGCGTTCACGCTCTGGTTTCCGTTCCGTGCGGTTAAAAACATGACAGACGAAGTATCCGATATCTATGAGGACGGCAAACCCGTGGGGCATACGAAGCGGGTCATTCTGCTTTCTCTGTTTATACTGATATTGATTCCCCTGCTGCTGGTGGCACTGCTGATCGGGGAAAGCGTACTGAATTTCGTGGCGGAATTCGTTCCGATTACCCGAGAGGTCATTTCTCTCTGGACGAAGATACGCTTCCTGCCTATGGCGATTCTGCTGCTGCTGCTGACCTCGGCGGTGTATTATTTCTCCCCCAATCAGCCCCCTGCATGGCGGTATATCCTGCCCGGGGCATTGCTCTCCACAACAGCATGGATGGCGTATTCCCTGTTCTTCTCCTTTTATGTGGACAATATGGGAAATTACTCCGTCATCTATGGTTCTCTTGGGGCGATCATTGCTTTTCTCATCTGGCTGAACTGGTCGCTGACGGCACTGCTGTTCGGAGCGGTGTGTAATCAGGCATTGCGGAAGCTGGAAGATGCTTGACATAAAGTCAAACGTGATGTAATATAATACTAAAGAAAGTCAAAGAAATTGCCCGGGGTATTATCTCTGAAAGGCAAAAGCCCCTATGTGGTTGCGACACATAGGGGCTTTTTTCCAGGTCTTCGCCTGGACTGAATCAGCGATCAATGTGCTTGCAAATGAAATAAGCAAGGATTGAAGCTAAAACAGAGCTCAAAAAATCAAAGAAATTTGCCATCATGGGGTATCACCTCCTTCCGGCTATGTATGTCCCCGAAAGGACAGCAGTATTATACAAAAAAAACCATCTTTTTACAAGATGGTTTTTTTGCTTTGAGGAAGTCTCACGACCTTGCAGTCGTGACCGCTAACCCTTCATTATATTCTTATGCCAGTTTGATTGTGCCGAAGCCCATTGCAGCTGTAATGGTTTCGAATTTTGCGGAGATTGCCTGTACCAGCACGGGTGTGCATTTTTCAGCCAGGAATGCTTTCAGTGCGTCCGCATCGGACATATCCAGAGGCTGGGAGAAGCTGCACAGTGCTTCTGCTTCAAAGGAAATGGAGAAGATTTCGTTTTCCTTGTCAGCTACCACACATTTGCATTCTGCCATTACTTTGTCTAAGCCCAGCTTAGGAGAAGTTGTGAAAGAATATTCGGGATTGATTGCCAGTTTTACTTCCTGTGTTACGCGTTTTTTTGTTTCCACATGGAATTCCAGAAAACGCAGATGAGAGATTGTCAGATTTAATTCCATAAGAGTACAGCACCTTTCTTTTTACAGTTTAATGAATTGACATTATATTCGAATCTGGTATAATAAAGTTAAGTAAAGGTGGTCGCCGTTGGGCGGCTAATTCCCCGGTTTATTTATGAAAAGTAAAC
>CALASU010000288.1 GCA_937888765.1 uncultured Clostridia bacterium
TATTAATCTTCAAAATACACCGCAATCTCTTGCGATGCTCCATCAAAGTAGAGAACCTTGCACGGTTTTCCGTCTATTTGACCATAAGCAACACTGCGAACACCATCGCCTGTTGGTTTTTCATCCCAATCGCCTATTTCGTTCAGTAACTTTCTTTTAAGGGGCTTTACATGCTCACATTCTGCATCACTATCATCGCCAAATGTTACAATTATACCTGAATAATGAAAACTTGTAAGGAATCCTGTTTCTTTATCAAAAAAATATCTGTGTTTCCAATCATCATAACCATATTTTTCAAAATCAAGTCTATTGTTTTCGGGGTCAAAATCGTTTTCTGTGTTGCCATATTCAGATGCTTGCTGGCTTCCTGCTGCATGGTACTTGTTGTAAAGGGTGCAACAGGCTTTTTCTGCCTTGTGCCTGTTTTCACTTCCTTTACGATAAAAGGCTGCCCTTCCAGTCCTGCCAGAACCGCATTTGTTTCCGTTTCGTTGGCAAGTTCCATTTTTGTATCTTCCCTGCCATAGAATTTCGCTTCAAACTTTTTGCCCGCTTCATCTGTCAGTATTGCTCCCAGTGTCCAGTATTCCTGTGGAATAAAGTCGCGGATTTCTTCCTCTCTGTCACAGATCAGACGCAGAGCAACGGACTGCACACGGCCGCCGCTCAGACCTTTTTTTACTTTCTTCCAGAGCAGATCGCTGATAGTATAGCCAACCACTCTGTCCAGAGCACGGCGTGCCTGCTGTGCATCTACCAGATCCATGTCGATTTCTCTTGCTTCTGTAATAGAACGCTTTACCGCTGTTTTTGTGATTTCGTTGAATGTGATACGGCTGATATCCTTATCTTCGCCCAGATTCAGCGCGTGCATCAGATGCCAGCTGATGGCTTCCCCCTCACGGTCCGGGTCAGTTGCGAGATACACTTTATCAGCCGCTTTTGCATCTCTTCTGAGCTTGCTGAGCAATTCCCCTTTCCCGCGGATGGTAATATATTTGGGCTCGAAGTCGTTTTCCACATCAATCCCCATCTGGCTTTTGGGCAGATCACGGATATGTCCCATGGATGCTTCAATTTTATAGTTACTGCCTAAAAATTTGCCGATGGTCGCCGCCTTTGCGGGGGATTCCACGATCACAAGATATTTCTTGCCGCTTTTCTTGGCAGTTGTTTTTTTTGCTGTCGTCTTCTTCTTTGTTTCTTTCTTCTCTGCTGTGGCTTTTGCCATGTCTTCACCTCTATTATTCACTTACTCTGGTATAGCCTGCCTGCGGTACATGTCTGATATACCCCGACAGCTCCAAAAGAGATAAGATATATTGTATCTCCTGTATATCCTTATGCAGTGTTCTGCACAAGAT
This sequence comes from uncultured Clostridia bacterium, assembly GCA_937888765.1. GTDB lineage: Bacteria > Bacillota > Clostridia > Lachnospirales > Anaerotignaceae > Anaerotignum_A. The sequence goes on from CALASU010000288.1 coordinate 1,368, forward strand.
TTCCGCCGTAATCGGCTTATCTTTCGCAATCAGTTCCAGAACTTCCTTTTCTTCGGGAGAGGTCTGTTCAAATTTCTGTATACTGAAAACAACCTTTTCCCGTTCATCATAGAGAATCCCCAGTTCCTCTAAGATGTCTTTCCACTCGGTAATGATCGGACAGCCCTGCTTAATCAGTGCATTTGTGCCTTCGCTGAACGGGCTTGTCACATTCCCTGGCACTACAAAAACCTCTCTGCCGTTTTCCAGCGCAAGGTCTGCCGTAATGAAGGTACCGCTTTTCTTTCCCGCTTCCACCACAACGACCATCTTGCTCAGTCCCGCAATAATGCGGTTGCGTGCAGGAAAATGATAAGAATTCACTCTCGTTCCGGGCGGATATTCAGAAAGCACACATCCGTTTTCTATGATCCGCTCCATCAGCTGCGCATTTTCCTTCGGATAACAAATATCCACACCACAGCCAAGAACAGCAATCGTTCTGCCGCCGCCATCCATAATCCCTTTATGCGCCTGACTGTCGATCCCTCTCGCCATGCCGCTGATAACAATGATATTTGTTTTGCCCAGATCCCTTGCGATTTCATACGCCACGGTTCTGCCATATTCCGAGCAGTTTCTGGCACCGATGATTGCAACGGTATCAATCCCCTCCTCGGGCAGTTCTCCTTTTACATAAATCCCCAGAGGCGGGTCATGTATTTCCTTTAATAAAGCAGGATAGCACGGATGCCAGTAGGAATAAAAGTCAATCTGCTTTTCTTCCAGTTCAACAATCCATTCATCCAGAGTATCCGCATTTCGTTTGAGCAGCTGTTCTTTTAATTTATCCGAAATCCTCTGCAGTTCCAGAATCTCTTTCGGCTCTGCATTCCAGACCGCTTCCGCACTGCCAAACTGCTCCAGAAGCCGATTTACCTGTCTGAACGTGATCCCTTTTGTGCGGGACAGCCACATCAGATAGTATTCCTCCATACGAACACTCCTCTCTTCCTAAAGTACGCCCTTTACTATAAATCCTTTCCTTCTAAATTTCAACACTTATTTTTTTGAGAAAATAAAATTTCAGCAATTCTCAACTATATTATAGTAGGAAAATTCCTGTTTCATTGCGTTTTTTTGTAAAAATTGTTATGATAAAAGAAAATCTGAAATCAAAAGAAATGAGGCTGAAAAAATGCTTTCCGTGATCAATAGTGCCGCCCTGCTGGGCGTCGAAAGTTATCCTGTCCATGTAGAAGTGGATCTGAGCAACGGCTTGCCCGCTTTCGATATCGTGGGTCTGCCCGACTCTGCCGTAAAAGAATCCCGTGAGCGCGTACGCACCGCCATCCGTAATTCCGGCTTTTCCTTTCCCGTCAAACGCATTACCGTAAATCTCGCCCCTGCCGATACCAAAAAAGAAGGGGCGGCGTTTGACCTGCCCATTGCCATGGGTATCCTTTCTGCAAGCGGTGTGTTTCCCGCTTCGATACTGGAAAACAGCATCCTTGTCGGCGAGCTTTCTCTGGATGGCTCTGTCCGTCCTGTCAACGGGGTTCTGCCCATGATGCACGATGCCCTGCAAAGAGGAATCAGAAACTGCTTCGTCCCCGCAGAAAATGCAGAAGAAGCGGCTCTTGTGGCAGGCATGACGGTGTATCCCGTTCAGACCATTACACAGATTTTACATCATATCACAAAACAGACTGACATTGTACCCTTCGAAAAAACAGAAGACCCCTTTGCCGTATCCCATACGGCAGGAGAGGTTCTGGATTTTGCACACGTAAAGGGGCAGGAAAACGCCAAGCGTGCCATGGAACTTGCCGCTGCAGGCGGGCATAATATTCTGCTGATCGGCCCTCCCGGCTCCGGCAAAACTATGCTTGCTAAGCGTCTGCCGACCATACTGCCCGATCTGAGCTTTGAAGAAAGCATCGAAATTACAAAAATCTACAGTGTAGCGGGATTATTACAGGAAAAAAATGCGCTGGTGCGTACCCGCCCGTTCCGCTCTCCCCATCATACCATCTCCCCCTCTGCACTGACAGGCGGCGGACGTATCCCGAAACCGGGGGAAATTTCTCTGGCGCACAACGGCGTACTCTTTCTGGATGAACTGCCCGAATTTCAGAGAAACGCACTGGAAATCATGCGTCAGCCATTGGAAGACGGCAAGGTAACAATCTCCCGTGTAAACGGTACGCTGACCTATCCTTCCGATTTCATGCTTGCGGCGGCAATGAACCCCTGCCCCTGCGGGTATCTGGGCAATCAGAAAAAATGCCGCTGTTCCACAAATGAAATTATGCGATACCACAGAAAGATCAGCGGCCCCCTGCTTGACCGTATTGACCTGATGGTAGAAATGCCCGCCGTTTCCTATGAGGATCTGGAAAATACCACCCCTGCGGAATCCTCTGCTTCTATTAAGGAGCGTGTGGTACAGGCGCATAAGATACAACTGGAACGCTTCCGAAATGAAGGCATTTTCTTCAATGCACAGATGAATGCCGCACAGATTGAAAAATATTGTCCTTTACAGCCAAAGGAACAAGACATCCTGCGTTCTGCTTTCCAGCGAATGGAAATGAGTGCCAGAGCATATCATAAAGTCCTCAAGCTTGCCCGCACCGCCGCCGATCTGGAGGGTGTGGAACAGATCACGCTGAAGCATCTTCTGGAAGTACTGCAATATCGTTCTCTGGACAGAAAATATATGCTTTGATACCTTTCCTAATATTGCTGCAAAAAAGATGTTGACATAATTTAATTATGGTCAACATCTTTTTATTTTATACTCTCATGGTAATTGTACTGCCTACATTCCCCTTCTGTACCAGAATTTTTTTATCCAACGCTTCTTTCAGTTCAGAAACATGGGAAATAATTCCGATCAGACGATTGCCGCAGGAAAGTTTCTGTAATACCTCTACGGCCTGTTCACGGGAAGTATCATCCAGAGAGCCAAAGCCCTCATCAATAAACATCGTATCGATCTGTACCCCGCCTGCGTGTGCCTGAATCACGTCAGACAGCCCCAAAGCCAGACACAGAGAGGCTTTGAAGGCTTCCCCGCCGGAAAGGGAACGAATCGAACGTGTCTTTCCTGTATAGTAGTCCAGAACTTCCAGATCCAGACCTGCCTGACTTCTTTTGTTCGTCGCTTTCTGTGCGTGCAGTAATTCATATCTGCTGTCTGTCATTTCCCGCAGCCGCAGATTTGCCGCATACAGAATTCTGCGGAAATAGAAACCCTGTACAAATGGTTCAAAGGAAATTTTCTCCTGACCTGCAAGGTTGCCGTTTGCCGCCTGAGAAAGTTCTCTGATCGGTATATAAACCTGTTCTGCTTTTTTGTAGCGCTGCTGCTCCGCTCTGGCATCGGTCAGCAGTTTATGCAGTATCGTTTCTTTTTTCTGTGCTTCTCTGATACCCGCTTCTTTTTCCGCTTTCTCTGTGAGAAGCAAGCGGCGTTTTTCTTCCAGTGCAGTCATATCAACAAGTTTCTTTCCTGCACATTCTGCCTGCAGGGTATCTGCTTTTTCCTGTAGCACTGCCAGATTTTGAAAATATCTGCGGTTTGCCTCTTCTGCCTGTTCCAGTGCTTCCCGTTTCAGTAAAAGAGAAGTATATTCTGCTGTATCTGCAAACGCATTTTTCGCAAGAGCGGAAGTATACTCCTGCTTTGCTTCCAAAACTGCTGTTTCTGCCCCTGCAATCTGCTCTTTTGCCTGTACCAGCAAAGCCTGTACTGCTTCCAGTTCTTCTCTGCCTTTCTGCCATGCCGCCTGTGTATCGGCTTCCAGTGCTTTTCTTTCCTGCAATTCTCTTTCCATCTGCTGACAGCTTGCTTTTACCTGTGCCGCTGTCAGATCTTCCAGCTGGTTCTGCAGCAGAGAAAGCTCTGTCTGTTTCTGCTGATATACTGTCTGTTTTTCCGCAAGTTCTGCTTCCTGCTTTTTCACGGCTTCTTCTGCCGCCGCCTGTTCCTGTATCAGCAGATCTGCTTTTTTCTGCATCAGCTGTAACGCTTTCTGTTTCTGATCCAATGCAGCAAGCGTTTCTTCCAGTGCGATTTTTTCTTTTTCTGCTTCTGCCTTTTTCTGCGTAAGTTCTGCGGACTGCACCTGCAGCTGTTCACAGCCTTCCTGCAAAGCTGTATTCAGGAAACGCAGACGCTCCTGTTCTTTGCCGCTTTCTTCTGCCAGTTTCTGTCTGACCGCGGCTTTTTTATCATAAATGTCTTTTTTCTCTTTCCATTCCGCTTCTGTGGGTGCGTTGCCGGAAAGTACCGCTTTCTCGGGATGATGCAGAGAACCGCAGACAGGACAAGGGCTGTTTTCTTCCAGATCTTTTGCCAGAAAACCCGCCTGCTCCCGCAGGAACAGCGTTTCTGCTGTGTCTGCCGCTTCTTTTGCCGCCAGACAGTCCTTTTCTGCCGCAAGATATTTGTCCTGCAGTTTCTGTATCTTCTGCTCCTGTGCCGTAATTTCCTTCGCTGTCTGCAGCAGCCCGTTCATCTGCTTGATGCGTTCTGTTTTCTGCTGTAAAAGCTGTTGTGTCAGTTTTTCTTCTGCTTCCAGCTTTGCATCCTCCAAAGCCTCAAAATCAGACTGTTCTCTTATCGTCAAAGCCATCTGCTGCACATATCCATTGAAGA
>CALASU010000289.1 GCA_937888765.1 uncultured Clostridia bacterium
GCTGCTCAGGTCATGGCACATGAGCTGGGGATGCCCCTTTACCGGGTAGACCTGTCCCAGCTGATCAGTAAATATATCGGGGAAACCCAGAAAAATATCGGCAGGATCTTTGATGAAGCCGACAAATGTGACTGCATCCTGCTTTTTGATGAAGCGGATGCGATCATTGGCAAAAGAAGCGAAACCAAAGAAGCAAAGGATAAATATGCTAATACGGAAGTGGCGTATCTGCTGCAGCGTATGGAACAATATGACGGTATCGTGATTCTGGCAACGAACTACAGTCAGAATATTGATGCGGCATTTATGCGCCGTATCCGTTTTACGGTGCATTTCCCTCTGCCGGATGAAGCAATGCGTAAGGAAATCTGGCAGTCTGCTTTTGCAAAAGAAACGCCTGTCGGCTGGCTGGATTATGAATATCTGGCAAAGCAGTTTGAGTTCAGCGGCGGGCAGATCAAAAATGTGGTCTGGAATGCCTGCTTTTTTGCGGCACAGGAAAACAGTACGGTAGAAATGCATCATCTGGTAAAAGCCATTCAGCTGGAACTGACAAAGGACAAAAAGGTTTCTTTCCATGAGGCTCTGGGAGCATATGCACATCTGCTTTATTAAGAATAAAAAAATCTGGTGGAGTTTTCCACCAGATTTTTTGTTTTATGCTTCTTTTTATGCTTCAAAGAACAGCTTCATATCTTCTTCGACTGTGCCGATACCTGCAATGCCGAAGGCATCCACAAGAACCTTTGTTACATTGGGGCTGAGGAATGCGGGCAGAGTGGGGCCGAGGTGGATATTTTTCACACCCAGATACAACAGGGACAGCAGAACGATTACGGCTTTCTGTTCATACCATGCGATATTATAGATGATCGGCAGATCGTTGATGTCGTCCAGACCAAATGCTTCTTTCAATTTCAGCGCAATCACAGCCAGAGAATAGCAGTCGTTGCACTGACCTGCATCCAGTACTCTGGGAATACCGCCGATATCGCCCAAAGGCAGTTTGTTGTATTTGTATTTTGCACAGCCTGCAGTCAGGATTACAGTATCCATAGGCAGGGCTTGGGCAAATTCTGTATAGTAGTTACGACTGTTGGCACGACCGTCACAGCCGCCGAGTACAACGAATTTCTTGATCGCACCTGTTTTTACGGCATCAATGATTTTATCCGCAAGGGCAAGTACCTGTGCATGTGCGAAGCCGCCGATGATTTCGCCGTTTTCGATTTCTGTAGGAGCTGCACAGCGTTTTGCGTGTTCGATGATGGCAGAGAAGTCTTTTTCTTCGCCGATATCGCCGGGGATATGCTTACAGCCGGGGAAGCCAGCCGCACCTGTGGTATACAGACGGTCTTTGTAGCTTTCCAGAGGGGGAACGATGCAGTTTGTTGTCATCAGGATGGGACCATTAAAAGAAGCGAATTCTTCTTTCTGTTTCCACCATGCGTTGCCGTAGTTGCCGACAAAATGAGAATATTTTTTGAAAGCGGGGTAGTAGTGTGCAGGCAGCATTTCGGAGTGTGTGTATACATCTACACCGCTGTTTTCTGTCTGTTTCAGCAGCAGTTCCAGATCACGCAGATCGTGACCGGATACAAGGATACCGGGGCGTGTGCCAACGCCGATATTTACTTTTGTGATTTCGGGATTGCCGTAAGCGGAAGTATTGGCGTTATCCAGCAATGCCATACCGTCTACCCCGTGTTTGCCGACTTCCAGTGTCAGGGAAATCAGATCATTTACAGTCAGGCTGTCATCCAGTGTAGCGGCAAGGGCTTTCTGCAGGAAAGCATCTACCTCGGGGGAATCCTGCAGGAGTGCATTTGCGTGCTTGCTGTATGCGGACAGACCCTTCAGACCGTAGGTAATCAGTTCACGCAGACTGCGGATATCTTCGTCATGTGTGGAAAGTACACCGATCTGAGCCGCTTTTTCTTTCCATACAGCAATGTCTGTTTCAAACCAGCGGGAGGCTTCGGGCAGTGCTTCGGGATGCTGTACCTGTGCAAGCAGTATTTGGCTCTGTTCCAGAGTGGAACGAATACGGGCATTGATGGCATCTTCATCAAAGTTTGCATTTGTGATTGTGATAAACAGATTCAGCGTGATCATGTGGTTGATGTCAGCAGAAACCTCCTGCCCCTCTGCACGAAGCTGTGTGGTAATGGCAGACAGACCTTTTGTGACATATACCAGCAGATCCTGCATACCTGCAACAGATGCCGTTTTGCCGCAGACACCTATACGCGTGCAGCCGCTGCAGTTTGCTGTTTCCTGACACTGATAACAAAACATTTTATTTTCCATAATTCTCTCCTCCTGTATATGTATCTCTATTTTATGGGGATGGACGAATGTCCTTGACTTTCTGATTGCATCATACTACAATCGGAATAAAAAATATGTTGTTATAACAACGGGAGAGAAGAAAATGGATTGTGAATTTCTGGCAAAAACAATTTTATTTCAAGGGACTTCTCCGCAGGAAGTCGAGGCAATGCTGGGCTGTCTGCAGGGAGAAGTGAAAAAATATAAACGTGGAGAGATCGTATACCATATGGGGGAACATATTCATGCGATGGGACTTGTGCTTTCGGGAAGTGTATCGGTAGAGCATGATGATGTATGGGGGAATAAGAGTGTATTGGATAAAGTAGGGACAGGACGGGTATTTGCAGAAACCTATTCCTGTATGCCTGAAGAACCGCTGATGTTGAATATTGTGGCAACAGAAGCCACGGAAATCTTATTTCTGAACATGCATCGGGTAATGAATCTTTGTTCCAATGCCTGCACCTTTCACAGAAAAATGATCCATAACCTGCTTTCTGTGCTGCTGCAGAAAAATCTGCGTCTGTCCAGCCGCATCTTTCATACGAGTTCCAAATCCATTCGGGGGCGGCTGCTGTCCTATCTTTCCTTTGAAGCAAGACAGAAGGAAAGCAATGATTTTGAAATTCCGTTTAATCGGCAGCAGCTGGCAGATTATCTGAATGTAGACAGGAGTGCATTATCAAATGAACTGAGCAAAATGCAGAAAGAGGGCTTGTTAAAGATGGAGAAAAATCATTTTATACTGCTCGGAATAGATGCGGAAGTATTTTAACAGAAAATAATAAAAAACGCCTTGCGTGGGATTACGCAGGGCGTTTCCTGTTATGCCTTGTTATTTATTCATATTTCTGATATGCATATAAACGGTATTTTTGGAAATCCCCAGATGATTTGCAATTGTGATGACAGAATCCTTGAGATTGAAAATACCTTTCTGATGCAGGATCGAAATGATTTCCTTATTTTTATTGGAAGAAGAAATGGTAAGATTATCATAAACGGCACGTTTTGCTTCTTCCAGTGCATTCAGCATCAGTTCCTCTGTATTTTCTACAAAAGTTTCAGAGATATGGTCGCTTTCTGCTTTTGCTACAGGAGTGAATGTCTGAATCATAGAAAGCATGGATGCAGTCAGATAAAAATTGATGCAGAACAGTCCGATCACATTTCCTTTTTCGCCTTTGATGGCGGAAATTGCTGCTTTAAAGGTTTCGCCGCGTTTGTTTTTTGCGAAGTAGGTCACATGTGTAAAGGTGGGATCTGCCATCATTTTATTCGCAAAAGAGAGTGTAACTTCAGAGATGGGAGCACCTTCCTGTCTGCCGGAGTGGTTGCCGTTGATGATCTTCATAACCGAAGCATCTAATTTTGATAAATTATGGATAATGACTTCGCAATTTTCGCCCCAGAATTCAGCAATACCTTCCGCTATGGGAATGTAGGACTGCAAAATCACCTTATCCTGTTCGGTAAGAATTGTGATTGGTTTGTCCATGATTTACCTCCAGATAGGTTTATCTTTTTAATTTTTTTACATATATTAGGTGATTATACTATAAATCGAGTGTGTTTTCAAGAGAGGGCAAAGGTTTTTCTGGAAAAGACGGTAAAACGATGGGAATTTTATACTTTAGAGCGAAAATGATGGGTTTTCGGTAGGATCTGAAAGATATTGCTGATAGAAAAGATATATTTTTGATGAAAAAGAAAAGATGAAATAAAATAAATAGAAGAATCTTAACAGGAACTTAATAGAAATTGCATAAAAACCTTTCTATAATATAGCCGGAAATATCTGTTCTGAAATAAGGGGGGACACCAATGGGAGAAAGAATGATGCTATATACAAAAGTCTGTGAGGATGAACAGAAAAAAAAGTATCATCTGCGGTATTTCCTGCGGATTGATTCTGCAGAATGTGGTACTGTATATGGCGCAGAGATTGAAAAGGAAGAACAGGGTGTAACAGAGCGGGAAGTACAGAGAGGACTTTCTGAGCAGCGTGAGGAAATAGAGCAGTTTTTGTTCAGACTCTGGGAAGGCACAGCATTTCCTGTGGAACTGGCAGTATTATGCGATGATTTTATTGCGGAAAGAGAAAACGGCAGAACTGTCTGCTGATGGGTTTTATAGAAATTTGTCTTTATAGAGAAAAGATCGTTTTTTATAGTAAAAAGCGGTCTTTTTTTGTGTCTGAACTATGAGAATGTAGTGCGGAGCATGTACATAGTTTCTTGTAGAGTGGTTATTGATGAAAAAATTTTGTATGAAGTGGAAAAATTTTGATGCAGAAAGCGGAAGATTTCTCTGATTTGCAAAAAGTAAAATCGTTGCAAATGCTTTTTTGTAATTGTATAATAAATCCAAAAGAACAATGAAAATATACAATCAATAACCGACGGAAAAGAGAGGAATCTGTATATGAACGAAAAAATTTCAGTACCCGAAATTTTTGGGATGAATGTATTTAATGATGCAATGATGAGAGATCATCTGCCCAAAGATATTTATAAAGAATTGAAAAACACTATCGAACAGGGGGCTATGCTGAATTCTGCGATTGCGGATATCATTGCAAATGCCATGAAAGACTGGGCGCTGGAAAAGGGTGCTACCCATTTTACCCACTGGTTCCAGCCGCTGACCGGCATTACCGCCGAAAAGCACGACAGCTTTATCAGCCCGGTAAGCGACGGCAAGGTCATTATGGAGTTCTCCGGTAAGGAGCTGGTTAAGGGCGAATC
>CALASU010000290.1 GCA_937888765.1 uncultured Clostridia bacterium
AAAAATCTGATTTCTCTAAATATCCTTCTTTTTCTAATTTTTCTTTTATTGCTTGCATAATAAACCCGTTTTTGCTTTCTCCTTTTTCGTTACATCTTGTTTCAAGTATTGCATGAAACTCTTTTTTCATTACGATAGAAACTCTTTTTAAGTTTTCTTTTTCCCATTTATTTTTTGCTCTTTTTTGTGCTTCTGATACTGCCATATATAATATCTCCTAAATTTAAAATATGAATGATGCACTATAATATATACTGTAGTAGTTATATTTTTATACAATATTATGTCGATATGTACATTGACTTTATACTGTAGTAGGTATATAATATGATTAAGTTAAATATCAATAAACAGCTTATTTCATAATTTAACGCCAACCCTGATTTGGCAAACGAAATGAATAAAAGGAGTTCCGTACAGCCCTGAGAAAGCAAAAAACGAAACTCTGCACCCCAAGCAAGAGGTATGTAAATAGTATAGCATTGCATATCTCTGTTTGGCAAACAAAAAATTCTATATTTGCGGAACGGAGGTTTTTATATGGAGGAAATCAAAAAACAGTTGTTTACATTGCAGAATCTGACGTATGAATTGGATTATATCAATGGATTGCTGTATATCCTGCGGGAAGCATTACGGGAAAATGAGGATGTGATGGGCATACATTATACGATGGCATCGGCATATATCAGTAATCTGTCAATGGAGTTTGAAGAAAAACTGGATACCTTGATGGATGAAATGTTCCATTCTTTCCATGTCTGGGGAAAGGAATTGCAGACAGTTGTGGGCGAACCGCTTGGATGATAAAAAGAAAGGATGATTTGTATGTTCAGAGAAATGTTAAGAAAGAAACAGGCACTTTCCGAAGCGGAATGTATCGAGATTTTAAAGAAAGAGCCAAGAGGCATTTTGTCTGTTCTGGGGGATGAAGGATACCCCTATGGTATGCCTTTGAATCACTGGTACTGTGAAGAAGACGGACGTTTATATTTCCACAGCGGTAAGCATGGGCACAAAATAGATGCGATCAGAAACCATGAAAAGGCTTCTTTCTGTGTGCACGATCAGGGCTATCGCAGAGAGGGTGAATGGGCGCTGAATATCAAGAGCGTGATTGTATTCGGCAGGGTGCGGATCATTGAAGACCACGAAAGGGCTTTGGACATCTGCCGAAAACTCAGCTATAAATATACCTCTGATACGGCTTATATCGAAAAAGAGATCGAAGCGGCAGGGGCGGCGGTACTGGTGTTTGAGCTGATTCCTGAGCATATGACAGGAAAACTGGTAAATGAATCTTAATGAAAAAGGCGTTTTCTTCTGAAAACGCCTTTCGTCATTGAAAATACGCTTTTTCCGTGGTACACTTTTACTGTAAAGTGAGCAAGCAAATAAAACGGACATAAAAAACGCATTACAATAGAAAAAACAATATGCAGTTTGAGAATACAGCGGAAAGGAAGAACGATATGAAATTGATTTTAGCTTCGGCATCTCCCAGAAGAAAGGAACTGCTGGAAAAAACAGGGCTTCCCTTTGAAATCATCCCCGCAAAGGGAGAAGAAACCATTACAAAACAGATTCCCGAGGAGGTTGTAATGGAACTGTCTGCACAGAAAGCGGAAGAAGTGGCGAAACAGCAGACAGGGGACTGCATCATCATCGGTGCAGATACCATTGTGGCAAAGGATGACTGCATCATGGGCAAACCCCAGAATGCAGAGGATGCACACCGTATGCTGACAGAAATTTCCGATCACTGCCATCAGGTATATACAGGCGTTACGCTGATCCGCACAGGCAAATCTCCTGTGACGATTACCTTTGCAGAAAAAACAGATGTGTATTTGTATCCCATCACAGAAGAAGATAAAGATACCTATATTGCCAGCGGTGATCCGATGGACAAAGCAGGAGGCTATGGAATTCAGGGGGATTTTGCGATTCATGTAAAGGGCATTTCCGGGGATTACTATAATGTAGTTGGCCTGCCTATCGGCAGAGTATATCAGGAACTGAAAAAACTGATGTAATGGGGGTGCGGATAGTGGATTTTGAAAAATTACTGGCAGAACGCAACCGTTCCAACCCTTTTGCGCAATATGTAGGGGTTGTGATTACAAAAATCGAAGAAGGCTATGCAGAGGCTTCTCTGGAAATTCGGGAAGAACATCTGAACCCCGTGGGCTATGTGCATGGCGGCGTGCTGTATACCATGGCAGATGTAGCGGCAGGGGCGGCAACGGTTTCTCTTGGCTCTCATGCGGTAACGGTTTCGGGCGAATATCATTATCTCGCACCTGCAAAGGGCACAAAAGAAGTGACGACTGTGGCGAAATGTATCAAAAAAGGAAAAACAATTCTGGTTTTTGATCTGGAAGTATATACAGCAGAAAAGAAACTGGTAGGAAAAGGAACATTTACGACATATCGACTGGCAGATCAGCCGATCATTTTAGACTGAAAGGAAGAGATAGAAAATGTGGTATATTATTGCGGATGTACAGAATGATGGATATAAAGAAAGCAAACTGCTGTACGGAGAAACATTGGAAGCAGCAGCTCTGAAACTGGCGGCAGAATGTGATGTGCTGATGCAGTTCGATCTGGAAGAAATGGTTATGGATGAACTGGAAGCGTATTATACAGAAGGCTATGATGAATATGAAGCACTGGAAGAAGCACCGACAGAAGCACTGATCTCTGATTTTCAGTTCCAGTGCAATGATGGGAAAATCCGTGTGGCAGTTCTGGCGGACAGCTACGAAGCACTGAAAGACGCTTTCGGTGGCTATGCGGCAGGCAAGCCTGTTTTCAGAAAATGGAAACTGGCGGCAGATGCGGAAGAAAATGCGAAAAAACTGGCAGAGGAGTGGAATCAGCTGGAAACAGCGGAAGAAGATGCCAAGCTGGTGTTTTTTAAAATAAAATGATGA
>CALASU010000291.1 GCA_937888765.1 uncultured Clostridia bacterium
TTTAAAAATACAAGTCCTTAAGCAATCCGTTCTATCCGCAAAAACCGCATCAGCTGTCCATTCTTCATCATCTGACGGAACAATGCAACCCCACAGCAGGAAACAGAAAGGAATTCGCCCAATGCCACCATTGCCATACTCAGCCACAGCGGACTGCCGAACAGATATAATTCGATCCCGATAAAGCTGTTGCAGAACACCGCCCACATACTTGCACCAAACAGCGTTTTACTGAATCTTGTGATACCGACCATAGCCATTGCCGTACAGCTTGTGCCAAAGACAATGTCCATGATCCCAAAGGGGCTGAAGCAATTCGCAATAAAGCATCCCAGAATCAGCCCGGGTGCATAGCGTCTGTCAATAAACGCCAGCAACACCAGCATCTCCGAAAATCTTACCTGCACCATGCCAAAGCTCAGCGGTGCAATCATCAGTGTCAACACTGCATAAATCGCCGCAACCAATGCTGTCATTACTAAAAATCTCGTATTTCTTCTGTTTTTTTCCATAAAAATAAGCCTCCTGTTTTTTGATTTACGAGATGGTGGGATACGTTGGCAGCTTGCTTGTATCCTTCGCAGGTACATCTCGCTTATGTAATTATCTTTTATTATTCTACAACAAACTGTTTCTCTTTGCAAGAAAAAAACGATGGCATGATCCAATTCATTCCATCGTTTTTCTTACTCTGCCAAAGCAGAGTTTTGTCTGTTTTTTCGCAAATATGCCCTTTTTTCAGGACGATACTCTTTATCCTATTGTAAAATGCAGTACTAAATCAAGACAATACTGCTGCCAGTTCTTCCACTGCTTCTGCTTCGTCTTTCCCATCCGCAGTAATTACTGCAGTCTGACCTTCCTGCATATTCAAAGCAATCGTGCCCATAATACTTTTTGCATTGATCTTCTTTTCGTCGATGCTTACCTGAATTTCAGCTTCAAATTTTCCTGCTGTCTGCACGAAAAAAGCTGCCTGTCTTGCATCTAAAGCAGATTTGATGGTAATTGTTTTCTGAGTCATACTTATTCACCTTTACCCTCTCTGAGTGTTTCCGCAATATTGCTGATTTTTCGCAATCTGTGGTTGACCCCTGATTTTCCAACAGGTGTCATAAGATACGAGCCTAATTCTTTCAGGCTTTTGTCCGGATATTCCAGACGGACGCGTGCCAGCTCCTGCAGCTGCTCGGGCAGACTGGACAGACCGATGGTCTTTTCGATATATGCAATATCCTCCAGCTGTTTTACCGCCGCGCCGATGACCTTATTCAGATTTGCCGTTTCGCAGTTGACCTTTCGGTTAATATCATTCCGCATTTCCTTAACAATCCGCACATTTTCCAGATCCATCAAGGCAAGCGGTGCTTCCATTATGTTCAGAAGGTCTACGATCTGCTCGCCCTCTTTTAAGTACACAACGAAATGCTCTTTTCTGTCCATCATCTTTGCATCCAGACCAAAGGAATTGATACAGGTCTGCAATTCTTCTGCAACTGACGCTTTTGTCAGCGCAAATTCCAGATGATAGTTTTTTTCCGGATCATTAACCGACCCAACCGCAATAAATGCCCCACGGATGTAGGCACGGCGACAGCAAGGATCTTCTGCTTCTGCATGTTGCACACATTCCTGAAAATAGATACTCTCCCCGAGAATCCGTTCCGTATCTTCATGACTGCGGACAAACAAAGTATACATCTGCTTCTGTCCGCTGCTTCTGATGGATACATCAGCTATAATATTAAAAGCATTTTGCAATAATGTAAAGCATTTTTTCGCGGCGACAAAATTCTCGGTCTGTATTTTTAAACAAAAATTCTGCCCGAATGCCAGTGTCTGTCCACAGATATTGACAAACGCCGCCGCTTCTGCTATCTCGCAATGGCTTCCCTTTCCAAAATGAGCGGATAACTCTCCCTTAACCTTAGACGAAAATGACAAAATTACCCCTCCTTTTCTTTTTGAGGGACTCTGTCCCTCAAACTCCCTGCGAGGGGAATGATTCCCCTCGACCCCCATTTGCATCCGCATACATATGCGGATGCGGTATCGGGTGCAGGGGCTGAGCTCCTGCTGGGGGTATTGGGGGCAAAGCCCCCAAGGTCTTTATCTCCGTCTGCCGATGTCTTTCAATTGCAGCTGCGGGATAATTTCAAACGTCAGCGTTTCCCATTCCACGGCGAAGCCTGCCCGTTCTGCCCGTGGCAGGATCCCGAACAGATCCCTCCCTGCGCTTTCGGCACGTCTGAGTGTATGCTCGATCTCGTGTCTGATCTCCTGTTCAAACCGCTGTTTCATGGCTTCGTGCGTTTCGGGAGAGAGAAAACCGCCCTCTCCGCCCTGCAATGTGCCTGCAAGCGGCAGTGTGATACTGCAAAGCAATTTATTATTCTGCAAGGGGGTAAAGGTATATCTGACATCGCTTTTCGTAATTCCCAGCGGAAGTACCTCGCCATGATATTCTGTTTCGAGCAATGCCCCCTCCGCTTCGCCAAGCAGGAACAGATAGCCCCGCTCTTCTGCATTTTTCAGAAAATACGCCGTATCCTCCGTAACTGCCATCCCCCCGCCGAGCCGCAGTTTTTTCTCTTTCTTTTCGCCTGTTTCCTCTACGGAAATGCGGGGCAGAACGGCACAATTCCCCTGCTCCTGCCACTCTGTCAGAAAGGTGTCTAAGTCCATACCCTTTGTCACGGCAACCTCTCTTGCCGTATTTTTATAGAAATCCCATAGAAACAGCCCTGTCTTGCCATCCTCTTTCATTGCGGCATCCACACAATCCGCCGCTGTATTCTCCGTTGCCAGAAGCATCACTTTTTCCGACACCGTGCGGCTTCGCTCCAGTTCCCGCAGAAATGCCATCAGCTCCCGTTCCTCCCGCAGGATATCCGCACCGATGATGACGGTTTTCAGCTGTCCCAGATCTGTCTTTCGGGAAGTACGGCAGTCCACCTGTGCCACGGCTTCCGCAAGGGTCTGGGCTTCAGCGGTATAGACCTCGGCTTCGCCTGTATCCATATTGGCAGGGGCAAAGCTGAATCTGCACGCATCCCCGCTTTTATCCACACCCAGAGTGATGATAAAAGCCCGATCCTCCGGGTCTTTCCGATCCCAGCAGCCTGTAAGCATCAACGGCAGAACTGCCAGAAGTACCAGAAATACCAATCGTTTACGCATCCCGCTTTCCCCCTTTCCGTAACAACAGCAGTCCAAACGGCAGTATCCCCAAATAGAGCAGCTGTAACCACGGCGCAATCTCCATCCGCAGACGATATGCCATTGTAAGATTTTCGGGCAGGAAAGACACCACCCAGAGCAGTACCGCCACACTCCAGAGCCATTGTTTCCGCTTATCCCGTATCTGCGGAAACAGCCGCACCGCCAGATACACCACCGCAAGCAGTACCCCCGAAACGAACACCACTGCCGAGCACATCCAGAACCACAGGAAAACCACATCCTGCCGTGTCAGAAAAATTCCCGTAAAGCTGACCCTCTCAAACAACTGCAAGGTTGGCAGGAGCTTTTCGGAAAGCGGAACAGCACCGAATGCCGCCAGAGAAAGCAGAACGATTCCCGTTACAACTGCCCCGAGCAGTGCCGTACTGCCGAGAACTGCCCGTTTCGCCTGTTTCGGCTTTTTCAGATAGGGAAAGAGAAAATACAGAAACGGTAACCCTTGGAATACCACACTGACAGCACCAACACCCGAAACAAGTCCCCTTACAGACGGCAGTTCCAAAGGCAGAAGCCGCTGATATTCGGCAGTCACTGCCACCGCAAGCAGTAAAAGTCCCAGAGGAATCACCGTAAAGAAAAACAGGATCTCCGCCAGCCGCCCATAGGCTTCGATACCCTTGCCCGCCAGAAAGCCGCACAACAGCAGCAGAACAGGCGAAAGTACCCATACAGGCGTATTGGGGAGCATAGAACGACAGACCACTTCGCTGAAAATCCGCAGTTCGCACGCCCCGTCAAACAGAAACTTTCCCGCCAGACCAAGCAATACCGCCGTTCCTGCGATATTCCCAAAAATACCCTTGCACCATCTGACGATGTCCCCGTTCTGTTCGCTCAGCATGGACAAAAGCAGAGAAACCCCCGCAAATACGCCCCCGCCAAGCAACGCCACAATCCAGCACTCCCGCCCGCTCTGTACTGCAAGCTCCGCAGGCAGAAACAGCACCGCCGTACCGAAGCACTGCAACAGCAGAAGTGCCTGCAGCTGTCTGAGTGAAATCTTTTTGTTATTCACAAACATCAGTTGTCCCCCTCTCTTCTGCGGCTGTCGGCTCTGGCAAAAATCGGTCTGTGCTTCATCTTGTTGAGCGGAAGCCGCACAATGCTGTCCTCCCAGTCCGCATCCCCATTGACAGAAGAGGAACAAAAGGGATACAGATATGGGATACCATACGAAGTCAGTCCGCACAGATGCATCAGCAGAAACAGCAGTGCCGCCCAGACCCCGAACAGCCCGAACACCGCCGCCGCCAGAATCACTATATACTTACTCAGCCGCAGACCCGAAACCATCGCCACATTGGGAATGACAAAGGAGCAGATTCCCGTCAGTGCCGATACGATCACGACCGCAGGACTGACAAGCCCCGCTTCCACAGCTGCCGAGCCAATGATGATACCGCCGACAATCCCGATGGTAGAGCTGACAGGCGACGGCAGTCTTACCCCCGCTTCCCGCAGCAGTTCAAACGCCAGTTCCATGATAATGACTTCCCCCACCACGGAAAACGGAATCGCCGCACGGGTCGATGCAATCTTCAGAGCCAATGCTGTCGGCAATAGTTCGGGATGATAGACCGCATACGCAATATATGCCCCCGGAAGCAGTACCGTAAGCAATGCCGCACCGTACCGAATCAGTCGGATAAAGCTCATGATCTCCCATCTGTCGTAATAATCCTCTGCCGCCTGAAAAAAGGTGTTCAGCGTGGCTGGCAGAAGAATCGCATAGGGGGTATTATCCAACAACAGCACCACACGCCCCTCAAGAAGTGCCGAAGCCGTTTTGTCGGGACGTTCCGTCATCTGTAATTGCGGAAAAGGCGAATACTTCCGCTGTTCCAGAAGCTGTTCCGCATAGCCGCTGTCGGGCAAAAAGTCCAGATCCATGCTGTCAAGCTGTGATTCTATCCGCTCCAGAATCTCGGGACGGACTAAATCCTGCATATACAATACTGCCAGATCAGACTTACTCCGTCTGCCGAGTTTCTTCCGTTTCAGCTTCAGCCGTGTATCCCGAATACGGCGGCGAGTCAGTACAATATTCATCGCCATCACTTCCGTAAAGGCATCCTTCGGTCCCTGCACAACAACCTCTGTTTCGGCTTTGTTTACCCCACGGGAGGGAAAGCCCTTCGTGGAAGCCTGCAAGGCAAAATCGTTCCCATCCATGAAAACGACCGTATCCCCCAGAAGCACTGCATCATATACTTTCTCTAATTCCGTCAGCTTCGTTACCTCGCCAATAGAGATCACGCTCTGCATCAGCTGTTCCAGAAGCCCCTCTGGGTCGTTTCCCTCTGTGCCGTTTTCTCCTGTCAGAGCATCCCTCGTCATGGCATTGGTCATAATAAAATCCTGCATTGCCATCAGATTGATCATATTGTCGGTATAAATCAGAAAAATGCGTCCTTCCCCGCCCCCGCTTACAGGGATGCGAAATTCCCGCATCACAATGTCCCCGCAGTCACGGAATGTTTCCCGAATCTCGGCTATATTCCTGTCTAACGCCTTTACAATCTCCATTTTTCCACACTCCTTTTGGCTAGTCTGTGGAAAAACATCTGTTTTATACCACGAAAAAAAGGCTCATCTTGTCAAAAGATGAGCCTTCGTGTATACTGTTGTTACTGCCTTCGGGTGGTCATGATTCACGAAAGGAGGTGAATCATAATGGAAATCTATAACTTTTTAGTGTCTGTATTGGCATCCATCACAGCATATTACATCTGCAAGTGACTGGATCACTAAGGACAGCTAGGTGCAACTCCTAGGAAAAACCCCCTGTGCGGCAACACAGGGGGTTCTTTTTTCACCGTAAGGGGTGAATCACTTGGATACTTTCTATAACTTTTTAGCTCTTGGCTTATTATTATAATACACCGAGCACAAAAATATGTCAACTTTCTTTCATGACTTATTTAGCGGAGCTGTCGGAAGCAGACGCCAGCAGGGAAGGATGCTCGAAGCTGAAGATCAGCATATCATGGTTATATGCCAGAGATTTCAGTGCCAGTTCTTTCTGCAGGATGCCCATTCTTGCCTGTTCGACCATGAGCTTTGTCACATTCCCCGCCTGATACTGCACCTGGATTGCACGATAATCTGCCTGTGCTTTTTCCAGATCCGTTACTGCGGTCTGGTATGCTGTTTCCAGCTGCTGAATCTGCAGATGTGCATTCTTAATTGCAAGTTCCATGTCGCTTCTTGCATTTTTCAGCGCACGCATCGCCTGATCGTATGCCAGTTCATTTTTATCCATCTCTGCGCCTGTTACATTTTCAGACATATAGTTTTTATTGAATTTCGCTGTTTCCAGATTCAGTTCCAGAAGCTTGATGCTCAGTTCATTCTGTGTTTTATCTGTAATGAACTGTTCCATAGTATGTGTCATCTGATAAGGTGCAAATGTGGTTTCATATACATATTCAAAACGAGTTTCCGCTTTTTCGCCCATCAGGTCATTCAGCTTGATATATTTCTGCTCCAGAGAATTTTCCAGCTGTATAATGCTGTCCTTTGCCTGTGCCAGTGCAGTTTTCTGCTTTTCAAAGTTATATTTGCTCATCATACCGAGCTTATATTTCAGCTCTGCCTGTTCCAGCTGTTTTTCCTGCATCTTCACATTTTCCTGTGCCAGTTTCAGATTATCCAGATCGGTGTGGATAGAAGTGAAATAGGACTTGACTGCCATCTGCAGACCCAGTTCTGTCATCTGTCTGCCGATGCTGCTCTGCTGAATGCTTGTTTCTGTCTGGAATAATGCTGTATTGATCGCATGCAGGCCGGGATTGTTCCATTTCTGATATTTATAAGTAGGAACACTGGTAAAGCCGTCATCCCAGAAATCGCCCTTCACTTCATATAAATAATCCACAGTTTCCTGAATTTCACGCAGATCAGGGCTGTTTTTTCTTGCCTTTACATAAGCATCTTCTTCTGTCAGCTTCTGCAGGGGCTTGGGTGCTTCTTCTTCCACTACGGGCTGAGGCTTTGCTGTCTGTACGCCCTGTGCCTCTGCAGAAAGGGCAACGGAATCAGCGGCAAAAACGGGTGTTGTACAAAGGGTCATTGCCATTGCCAGAGCCGCAATACCTTTTGTTTTATAAAAGAATGTTTTCATTCTATCTCCTCCGATTTGTCAAAAAAATGATTTTACAATAAAACTAATTATAGCACATCTGTCAGAAAAATGCAATGCCGCAGAGGGGCAGAAAGTACAGTATCTGTGATACCACAGCCAACCTTGTCAGAAAATGTCTTTTCCTGTATAATAAAAAAGCCACCGCAAGGTGGTGTACATTCAGTCGAAAGGAGGTGACTCTTCAAATGGCTGAATTAATCAATTTTATGAGCTCTGTTTTGGCTTCCGTTATTGCTTACTTTATCTGTAAGTGGATCGACCGCTAAGACAGCCTGGGAATATACCTAGGGAAAAGCCCCCATGTGCTGCAACACATGGGGGCTTTTTGTCGTCTGGAAATGAACCCTTCGACTGAATTAATCAACTTTCTTATTTATATATTACACCATCCACAGTTTTATGTCAAGCCAAAGCCCCCGCCAAGCGGGGGCTTTATTAGACAGGGGGCGGTTTTTGTTATATAATGGGAGTACCACCCTTCGGGGTGGGCATAGATTCACCCGAAAGGAGGTGAGATCATGCAGGAAATTTTTAACTACATAGTGTCTGTATTAGCATCTGTCACAGCATATTACATTTGCAAGTGGTTAGATCGCTAAGGACAGCCAGGTGTGACTCCTGGAAAAAACCCCCCGTGTTGCAGCACGGGGGGTTCTCTTTACCCAAAAAGGGTAAAATCATGCATTTCATCTTTAACTACATAGCTCTCTAGCTATTACTATCATATTACACCATCCACAGATTTATGTCAAGCAAAAGCCCCCTGCATCCGCAGGGGGCTTTCTGTATAAAAAAGGAACCCTCTTTCGAGGGTCCCTCTATGGTTGTCGCTATTCAGTTAGACCGAATATCAGAGTTATTTACTGAAAATTATTCAGCAACAACGCCGCCGTTCAGTGTAGCTGTTTTTGTAGCTGCATCCCATGTGATATCTGTTACGCCCAGAGCTGTAGCCAGATCTCTCATAGGCAGGAATGTTCTGCCGTCTACGATTTCAACTGCTGCGGAAGCAGGGATTACGGAACCGTTTACGTTTACTGTTTTCTGACCGGCTACCATTGTGATGATTCTCTGACCGTACAGGATTGTTACAGTCTTTGTTTCACCGTTCCAGATTACGTTGTTGTTGTTGATACCCAGTGCTGTTGCAACTGCTCTTACGGGCAGCATTGTGTAACCAGCTGCGGATACGTATGCGGGAACGTCCAGAGCTACCTGGTTTTCACCAGCTACGATGTAGGATTCGCCAACGGGAACTACAACTTTTGTTGTGAAGGAAGCGTCATCCTGTTCTCTACCTGCTGTTACTACGTTTACGAATGCTTCTTTCACAACTTCGGAGAAGTCAGCGATATCGTCGATGATACAGTCGTTGTTCTTATCGGAGCAATCGCCGTCGCAACCGTCTGCATCACAGTCGGGAGCGAACAGTTTTTCTACCTGGTAAGCACCAAATACTGTGGAACCAGCTGTCAGGTCATAAGCACCTGCGGGGATATTTCTCTGCATGAACAGGCTCATGTTGGAGATTGTGATTGTAGCAGCTTCATCGGATTCTTCATCTACTGCGAAGCCCAGAGATGCAACGTCGTCGCCATCCCAGTTAGGTCTGTCTTCGCCTGTGAAGTCATCGATTTCCATACCGCCTGTTACTTCGAATGTAGCGTCATCTTCGAATTCGATGTAGTCGTCTTTGTCAACTGCTACCCAGAATTCGGAACCTTCTTCCCACAGACCAGCAGCTGTTTCAGTTACTTTAATTTCTGTAGGGATTTCTGTGTAACGGTAGTCGATCTTCATGTCGTTCTGTTCAGCTTCTACAACTGCGATAGGCATGAATGTAGCTACTGTTACTTCCTGTTCGTCTACCAGGTCGCCTGTCAGTTTCAGTGTAACATCACCAACGAATGTAGGATCAGCAACCAGTTCCAGTTCGAAGCTCATTGTTGCGCAATCATCTTCCAGATCGTTGTTTACGTCATCGAATACACGTTTTTCGAATTCGAAACCTTTGTGGTCACCATCCTGGTAAGCATTGTAGAATGCTGCTTTTACGTCAGCTGTACCCTGAGCGTCGTTGTTTTTCAGCAGACCTTCTGTTTCTGTTACGTTAACGTCTGTTACGTATACGCCATCAGGCAGTTCCAGGTTGAAGCCTTTTCTCATGGACCAAGCGCCGGGGAAGGATTCTTCGATTGTTACTTCCAGAGACAGGTGGTCGGAGTCATCTGTGATACCGTAGTTATCTACGTTTGTACCGGAGTAGATTACGGGGATGTCTTCGTCTTCATCAACGGACATCATTACTGTGTAATCAACTACTTCCATAACTTCTACTTTAGCTGTAGCAGCGAAAGCACCTTTGATGCCTTTTGTTTCTTTTGCTTTTACTGTCAGTGTAGCAACTGCGCCGGATTTAGCTTTTGTTGCTTCGATTGTCATATCATCAGCTTTGATTGTGATTTCATCAACTGCTTTTGTAACTTCGATAGTTGCTTCATCGTCGTCAACTTCAACTACTTTGTAAGCATCGCCATCTGCCAGAGCATCGAATTCAAAACCGTTGGACAGTTTCAGTTCGATTTCCTGACCTACTGCGAAGTCACCAACTACGGATTCGATCTTCAGATCTTTTTCCAGTTCTTCTTTTTCTTCTTCAGCTACTTTAGCCAGTTTCTTAACTGTAGCTGTGATGCCGTAGTCTTCTACTGCAACGTATACCAGGTCAGCAACATCCAGGTTCAGGTCGTCGGATTCAACGTCCAGTGTAGCCTGTTTGCCGATGGATGTTTTGTCCATGATTGTTTCCAGGTCAACGTAGATTACATCGCCTTCGTGCAGTTCGCCTTTGATACCGAATGTGAATTCGTCAATGCTCTTTGTGGATTTTGCTTTGGAGATACCTTCAACAGGAACGATTTCAAACAGGTCTTCGCTTGTTACGGAAGAACCGTTAGCAGCTACATCTTTTGCATCCTGCAGAGCATTCCATGCATCTTCATAGTCATCTTTTGCATCTTTAACAGCTTTTGCTGCATTGTCATATGCTGTTTTCAGAGCTGCTACTGAGCTGTCATTTGCTACTGCATTGTCGTATACTGTTTTTGCAGCTGCTTCTGCATTTTCTGCTGTTGTTACAGCAGCTTCCAGTGTAGCCAGATCTGTATTCAGATCTTCTACAGCTTTTACTGCATCATCATATGCTGTTTTGGGAGCTGTTGCAACTGGTACAGTGTTACCTGTGTCATCAATGATTGTAAAACCATCGGAGTCACCAGGATCTTCGATTACTTTCTGACCGCCTTCCCAGTCAACTTTTGCATTGATCATCAGGACTTCTTTGTCGATCATAGTCTGTTTCAGAGGTTTTGTTGTAGCATCCTGATCATTCTGAGTTGTTGCATAGCTAGCTTCATATGCATCTTTTGCTGTTTTCCAAGCTGCTGCTGCTGTCTGGTATGCCTGTTCTTTTGCATCAGATGCTGCTTTTGTAGATGTAACAGTAGCTGTTGCTGTTGCGATTGCACCTTTCTGTGCTGCTACTGCATCTTCAGCTGCTTCTGTTGCAGCTACTGCATCATCATAAGCTGTTTTTGCTGCTGCTGTTGCAGGGTCAGTGGGTGTAGCATTGTCGTATGCTGTTTTTGCATTCTTTTCAGCCAGTGTCAGAGCACCTGTGTCAGCCCATGTCATATTTTCGGGAGCATCGATGTTACCAGTTGTCCAAGCACCACCGTCAATTGCTGTTGCAGCGTTTACTGCTTTAGTTTCCAGAGTAGATACGTTCTGAGCTGTGTTAGCCAGGTCGTTTTCAATCTGGTTTTCAGCGGATCTGTCCAGACGAACGCCGATGTTTGCTGTAGAGAAGCCAGGTGCCAGATCAGCGTTATCCAGAGCTACTGTGATTTCTGCATAGTAGTCTTCTGTTGCTGTGTTTTTGTAGTTTGTGTCTGTGATTTTGATCTGCAGTTCGGGTACGGAATCTGCGCCGCCTGTAACTACACCATCAAAATCTTCTGTCATTTTCCATGCATCAACGATTTTTGCTGTTGCTTCAACTTCGCCAATACCAGCAAATGCTGTTGCAGGAACCATGCTTGTTGTCATAGCGGCTACCATAGCCATGGAGACAAATTTTTTCATGGGTCTCATTCCTCCTAATTTTTAATAGTATGTTTTCGTTGTTTTCGTTGTATTTCGTCGCATAATTATAAAACGAATTGCAGCGTTACCTATGCGTCTTCGCCGCCGCTCGCCGATGCGCCGTCGTTGTTGTCCGCCGTTCGTGCCGTCCTTCTTACACCCAAACAAAAGACATCTGGCCTTCCCATTGGCAACCCCGCCGCCGCCCCGGAGGGCTTTGGTAAAGTTGCACAGAACAACTTTGCATTTGCAGTATATCCGACAAGAGAAAATCGTGCAATATTTTCGGTTTCTTTGTAATTTAACTGTAACATTGGCGAAATGTGACGGAAACATCGGCATATTTGCGTATTGTGATGTTTTTATACATCACTTTTTGTGAAAATCGACTTCACGCATTGATTTTTCTGCTTTGTGCAATATTACCATACTTTGCGGAACGAAAAGAGGAAATGAGAATTTCACGGAATGAAAAGAGGTTCTTATGTATACAAAATACATTATCCGTAATCTTTGTAACAATGACAGACATAAAAAAAGCCCCCCGCCTGTGGCGGGGGGCTAATAGACAAACCTTGGTTTTTGTCATATAATACTATCAAAGGTAACCGTGCTAGGCGGCAAACCTCCCTTGTAGTTAAGGAGGGAGGTGATCTCTATGATGAGTACTTATGAAGCGATATCTTTAATGATTTCATTTAGCATCTTAGTAGTATCAATCCTGAATCTCAGGACAAAAAAATAAGCCCCCAGACTGATCTTTGGCGAGATTTTTAGGTTGGCGGCTTATTCAAACAACTTATAAATTTTACAAGGGACAGCCGCTCTGCGGCGGTTGCCTTTACTTAACTTTATTATAACAGCAGTCTATAAATTTGTAAACCCCATGTGTTCGCCGCACATGGGGTTTTTGCTGTTCGAGGTGAACCCTTAAGCGAAGTATTCAATTTCTGATACAGTTTCGGGCTGTGACCCGAAAAAAAGCCCCCATGTGCTGGGAACACATGGGGGCTTTTGCCGTCCGTAAGTGAAACTTCCGGCACTTCTTGTTGATTTTGCTTACTATTATATTACACCCTTCCCCGCTTTATGTCAAGCCGAAGCCCCCGCCAAGCGGCGGCTTAAATAGACAAGGGGCGGTTTTTGTTATATAATGGAAGTACCGTCGAAAGGCGGTGTTACATCTTCGCTGAAAGGAGGTGAGCCTCTTGATCGAAGTTTTCAATTTCATTACCGCTGTTTTAGCATCCGTAATCGCCCATTACATCTGCAAATGGCTGGATCGCTAAAATAAGAGAAAACCCCATGTGCTGCAACACATGGGGTTTTTGCCGTCAGGGGTGAACCCTTAAGCGAAGTATTCAATTTCTATTTATTTATATATTACACCATCCACAAATTTATGTCAAGAAAAAAGCCCCCTCTTACGAGGGAGCTCTTATGGTTGTCGCTATTGATTCAGATCAACCGAATCGCTTGTTATTTACTGAAAATTATTCAGCAACAACGCCGCCGTTCAGTGTAGCTGTTTTTGTAGCTGCATCCCATGTGATATCTGTTACGCCCAGAGCTGTAGCCAGATCTCTCATAGGCAGGAATGTTCTGCCATCAACGATTTCAACTGCTGCGGAAGCGGGGATTGCGGAACCGTTAACGTTGATTACTTTCTGACCAGCAACCATTGTGATGATTCTCTGACCGTACAGGATTGTTACAGTCTTTGTTTCGCCGTTCCAGATTACGTTGTTGTTGTTGATACCCAGAGCGTTTGCAACTGCTCTTACGGGCAGCATTGTGTAACCAGCTGCGGATACATATGCGGGAACATCCAGTTCTACTGTGTTTTCACCGGATACGATGTAGGATTCGCCAACGGGAACTACTACTTTTGTTGTGAAGGAAGCGTCATCCTGTTCTCTACCTGCTGTTACAACGTTGATGAAAGCTTCTTTAACAACGTCGGAGAAGTCTTCAACGTCAGCGATGAAGCATTCGTCATCACAGTCAGCTGCGTCGTGAGCTGTCCAGCTTGTGTGTGTATCTTCAGCAAACAGTTTCTGAACCAGGTAAGCTTCTGCTGCTGTGTTCTTAGCGATCAGATCGTAAGGACCAGCGGGGATGTTTCTGTTCATGAACAGAGACATGTCAGAAATTGTTACTGTAGCTGCTTCATCGGATTCTTCTTCTACTTCAAAGCCGATTGCAGGAACGCCTTCATCCAGAGATTTGAATTTTACATCGTTATCTTCCAGATCATCGATTTCCATACCGTTTGTAGCTTCGAATGTAGCATCTTCTTCGAATTCGATTACATCTTTATCGATTGCCATCCAGAACTGAGAACCTTCTTTCCACAGACCTGCAGCTGTTTCAGTTACTTTGATTTCTGTAGGGATTTCTGTGTATCTGTAGTCAATCTTCATGTCGTTCTGTTCAGCTTCTACAACTGCGATAGGCATGAATTTAGCGATTGTTACTTCCTGTTCGTCAACCAGGTCGCCTGTGAATTTCAGTGTTACATCACCTGCGAATGTAGGGTCAGCAACCAGTTCCAGTTCGAATGTTACGGAAGCTTCGTCATCAGCCAGTTCTGTGTTAACATCGTCGAATACGCGTTTGTCAAATTCGAAGTTTTTGTGGTCGCCATCCT
Organism: uncultured Clostridia bacterium; assembly: GCA_937888765.1. Taxonomy (GTDB): domain Bacteria; phylum Bacillota; class Clostridia; order Lachnospirales; family Anaerotignaceae; genus Anaerotignum_A. The sequence continues at coordinate 14,181 of CALASU010000291.1, forward strand.
GGTAAGCATTTTTGAATGCTTCATCCCAGTCACCAGCATCCTGTACACCGCCAACTGTCTGATAGAAGTTTTCTGCTTCTACTACATTAACGTCTGTTACATATACGCCATCGGGCAGTTCCAGATTGAAACCTTTTCTCATGGACCATGCGCCGGGGAAGGATTCTTCGATTGTTACTTCCAGGGACATATGATCGGAATCATCTGTGATACCTGCGTTGTTTACGTTAGTACCGGAGTAGATCAGAGGCAGATCTTCATCTTCTTCTACGGACATGATTACTGTGTAATCAACTACTTTCATAACTTCAACTTTTGTTGTTGCTTTGAAAGCTTTGTCAACTTTGTTACCATCTTTATCGGATGCTGTAGCTTTTACTGTGATTGTAGCAACATCGCCGGATTTAGCACCGTCAGCTACGATTGTCAGTTCATTAGCTTTGATTACGATTTCATCTGTTTCAGTATCAACTTCGATGATTGCTTTGTTACCATCAACATCTACTACTGTGTAATCATCGCCTGTGAAACCTTTCCAAGCTTTTTTGAATTCAAAGCCATTGTTCAGTTTCAGTTCGATTGTCTGGTCAACCTGGAAGTTACCTACTACGGATTCAATCTTCAGGTCTTTTTCCAGTGTAGCTTCTTCATCTTCAGCTACTGTAGCCAGTTTCTTTGTTGTAGCTGTGATGCCGTAGTCTTCAACGCCTACATATACCAGATCAGCTACATCCAGGTTCAGGTCATCGGATTCAACGTCCAGTGTAGCCTGTCTGCCAACGGATGTTTTGTCCATTACTGTAGCCAGGTCAATGCTGATTACGTCGCCTGTGTGCAGTTTACCTTTGATACCGAATGTGAATTCGTCAACATCTTTCATAGCTGCTTTAGCTTTGCTGAAGCCTTCAACAGGAACTACTTTGAAATCTGTAGAGCCTGCTGCTTCTGTATTTGCATCGTCTTTTGCTTTAGCTTCTTCCAGTTCTGTTTCAGCTGTTTCCAGTCTGCCTTCAGCTTCTCTTACTGCTGCCTGAGCTGCTTCTACTGCTTCTGCTGCTGCTACTACTGTTGCATCATCGCTTGCTGCCAGAATTTTAGCTCGAGCTACGCCTTCAGCTTCTGTTACTGCATCGTCTGCTTCTGTTTTTGCATCTTTTGCTGCTTCCAGTGCGTCTGCTACTTCTTCTACTGCGCCTTCAGCTGTTTCCAGAGCTGTTTCTGCTTCTGTTTTTGCTGCTTCCAGTTCTGCCATTTCTGCTTCTGCTGCTGCCAGGTTGTCTTTTGCTGTACCCAGTGCCAGTGCTGCTGCATCTACATCATCCTGGCTACCTGTACCTCCTGCCAATGCCTCTTTTGCATCGTCGTAGTCACCTTTTGCATCGTTTACTGCTGTTGTCAGTTGTTCTACTGTTTTGTCATCAGCAGGATCATCTGTGCCCATATCGTATTTGTAAGTTGTAATTGCAGTTGTTGCTGTTGTTACTGCAGCTGCTGCTGTTGCTACTGCGATGTCTGCTTCTTCTACAGCTTCTTCAGCTTCTGTTACTGCTTCTGCTGCTGCTGTCTGAGTTGCTTTTGCAGCGATTACATCAGCATCTGCTGCAATCTGTTCATCCAGATCAGCGGGAGGTGCTACAGTGCTCAGAGCTGTTTCCAGTTCTGCTTCTGCATCTTCCAGCGCTTTTGCCAGACTGCCTTCTTCGGGAGCTGCAGGATCCATAGCTTCGCCATACAGTTCTTTCTTAACAGCATTTACTTTTTTCTGTGCTGTTGTAACAGCTGCACTGGAGCTGTTCTGGTCTGCAGCCATTTCATCTTTCGCTTCAGAACCCAGAATCACTTTGATGTTATCTGTTGTGAAGCTGTCGTCCAGTTCTGCGTTGTCCAGAGATACTGTGATTTCTGCATAGTAGTCTTCGTTATCTACTGTTGTTTTTTTGTAGTTTGTGTCTGTGATTTTGATCTGCAGTTCGGGTACGGAATCTTTATCGTCGTTAACTACATTACCGTCAAAATCTTTTGTCATTGTCCATGCATCAACGATTTTAGCTGTTGCTTCAACTTCGCCAACACCAGCAAATGCTGTTGCAGGAACCATGGATGTTGTCATAGCGGCAACCATTGCCATAGAGACAAATTTTTTCATGGGTCTCATTCCTCCTATTATTTGTTATTTTTTTCGTTCTTGTTACTTTTTGATGAATCATTGTTCTATGAAAATACACTTCACAATGATCGATGTAAGATACCGTTACTACGGTATTTACAGTTTTTTTCAGGGTTACGATGCAAAATAAAAATTCGGTACTCAAGAAAAAGCCGTCTGCTCTGCGGCAGTTTGGGTAATGCCGCCGAATGCAAGGCATATGCTTATCCATTGTTTCAGAGTTTCGCCGTACAAATATGTTTTTTGTCGTATTTGTCATCTTGTACTTCAGCAGAAAATTTATTTTGTTATCGTAATTCGTTTCATAATTATACAACGAAGTGCATTTCTCTCCTCTGCCCTCCGCTCCGCCGCCGCTTCCCGTCCCGTCCGCTTCTGTTCCCTTGCTCCCTTTCCACACCCAATCAATGAAAGTCGGCGCAGTCGCTTCGGCGTTCGTTTCGTTCCGTGACAGTTTTGCTTCACGCGTCGGATTTACTTTGCAGATACATCTTACCAAGGACTTCACTTTTTGGCAAGTATTTTTCACGTATTGTAACTTAACTGAAATATTTCAGAAACATAACGTGAAATATTACAGGAATTGAATCAGAAACTTCATATTTAATGATTTTCACAAATTGCAATGCAAATGGGCAAAAAAAGCCCCGCCTTGTCAAAAGGCGGGGAATATTATATAATGAAGCTATGGGTGACCGTGGCGGACGGCGAACCTCCCTCGCAGTTAAGGAGGGAGGTGGTCATATGAGCACATACGAAGCGATCTCATTGATGATATCATTCGGAATACTTATCGTGTCCATCCTGAATTTCAGGACAAAAAAATAAACCGCCCCACTAATCCTGACCGATTGTAAGCGGTTTATTCTTTTATAAACTTTAAACATCTGTGAGGGACAGCCATCCTGCGGCGGTCATCCTACTTAACTTTATTATAACAGATTCAAATATAATGTCAACTCATTAAACTGGAAAAAGAAAGGTGTTGTACT
>CALASU010000292.1 GCA_937888765.1 uncultured Clostridia bacterium
ATCATTCTTTTTTCAGTTGTTCAACTTCATTTTACAATTAACGAATTTAAAAAAATAAGAGGAACTCCAAAAAGTTCCTCTCGTTCATCAGAAAATATTTTCTTTGTTCCGAAGATCTCAAAACTGATTTCAAATCAGGGGTTTTACAAAATCAAACATCTCGGATTCTTTCTTTAATTTTTCTTCATCACCGATGCTGCAGATATTCTGATTTCTGACACAATTCAGCAGCTTCTGACCATTCTGAATATCGCTGATCGTTGTTTTCAGAATTTCACGGCGTTCCTGTATTAAGAACGCATCTGTGATGCCTCTGTAATATCTCTGGGTTGCCGCATCCAGCTGATCCATGTTCGTTTTGGGCTGATCCAGACGGTTGATTGTTCCCAGAATATATTTTGTCAGTTCTCGCTCAGATGTCCCAAAGGCTGCAATGCTTTCCCAAAGGCTTTCATAAATATCGTATGTTGCCTTTACATTGGGATCACGGTACGAGAAGAAATATGCAAAGCCGTTTCTCTGGAAATTACAACTGCAGCCATATGCACCGCCCTGTACACGCACCAGATTCCAGAGGTATTCCAGATTGATGATTGTCTGCAATACCTGAAACGAACCATGATACCGGATGTCTTCTTTTAAGAAATCCAGAGCCGTAATATTATATACAACATTTCCTGCACTGGTAAATGCGGCTTTTTCAGGTGTTAATGCAAAATCATATGCCAAAAGTTCTGTCTTAGCTTCCGGCAGATTTTCCGCAAAGACCTCCAGCTGTTCTTTTGCTTTGCCGAAATCTGCTTTTTCGCAGCCAAGGGAAATTTCAAGATTTTCCTTGCAGAAAATATAACCTGCCACCGCTTTCAGCTTTTCGATGACAGAAGCGGCATCTGTTTCCAGCATGGCATCCACTTCGCACAGGAAATGATAATACCGAATCCCACTTGTCAGATCTTCAATCTGCAGACCGGGGAAAATATTACTGCCGCCATAGAAAATACCAAAATAATGCGGCTGATTCAACAGCATAGATTCCCCTTTGATTTTTGTGGATTTTACGATCTTTTTCAGATTTTCTAAAGCATCGAAATCTGTATGGAACAGGATTTCCTGCAATACAGAAAATGCCTTTTCCAGATCCTCCAGAAGCACCTTTGCTTTTACAGCCAGAAAACTTCTGTATTCCTCTGCGTTTTTATTGTAGCTTGTATTGTGGAAAGACAAAGAGCCAAATGTCTGATTCAACGCTGTAGGAAGCTCTGCAAAACTGTATTGTGTAGTATCCAGCTTTTTCAAAATTTCTGTAAGAAGCCCTGTATACATTAAACATTCCTGTGGTACTCTCTGGCAATCAAACAACAGACGCATATACACAATGCCGTTGCTCTCCAAAGGTACATACAGAACAGGCGCGCCCTGTTTCAGCGTTTCCATCTGTACTTCCTGCAGCTGCGGCATTTCTTCGACTTCAGAAATTTCCAGCAGAGGAATCTGTGCCTGTACTTCTTCGGATTCTGCTGTTTTCTGGAAGAGATCCAGTTTTTCGGCATCCTGTCTGATTTCTGCAAGGTCAGCTTCTGTCATACGTTCTCTGCGTACTTTCAGTTCCTGCTCCCACGCTTCAACTTCTTTTGTATGCTTGCCCTTTTCGGGAGAAAATACAACATATACCTTTTCTGCATTCTGTACAAAGACAGTTTCGAGCAGTTTTTCAAAATAGCCGTTTTTGCTTTCCTGTTTCAGCTTTTCAATCAGCTGCAGCTGACGCAGACCTGCAAGGGGTTCTTCTCCATGCAGCCAGCGTTTCATCAGACGGGAGCAATAAATCAGCCCTTTGGGTGTAGAGCCGTAATCTTCTTCTTTCAGCAGAAATTCATATTTGCGGATTGCGCCGTTTACCAGATCTGCAGGAAGTCCCTCTTTTACAAGACGTTTACATTCTTCGTCGATACAGCGGATAAAATCTTCTGTTTTTTCTGCATCGGCATTTTTCGCAACAATATTGAATGTCATTTCATAGGTGGAAGAATCAAACCACCCTTCTGTTTCCTCGCAGATGCCTGCTTCCAGCAAAGCCGTTTTCAAAGGAGAACCATTTGTTTCCAGCAGAATATAAGACAAAATCTGCAAAGCCATCACACGCTCGGAATCCGTGCAGTATCCTGCTTTCAGATTATAAGTCAGATATGTGCCGCCTGCTTCTTCCTCAGAGGATGCGGGATAGGTTTCTGTAATCCGTTCGCCCTTTTTCACACAGTCTGTTTCGGTAATCACAGGCAGTGCATCGGAACGCTGAAATTCCTGCAAAAAGCCTTCGTGGATATGCTTCAGACAGGCTACGGCATCCATATCTCCATACAGATAAAAATAGCTGTTAGAGGGATGATAGTATTTTCTGTGGAAATCCAGAAAGCCCTCATAGGTCAGATCGGGAATGGCATCGGGATGTCCGCCGGATTCAAAGCCGTATGTGGTTTCGCCGAACATCGCACGGGAAATCACAAAATTCAGCTGACTTTCGGGATCGGATAACGCTCCTTTCATTTCGTTATATACAACGCCTGTCACATCCAGAGCCTTGTCCTCATCCTTTAATACATACCGCCAGCCTTCCTGCTGAAAGATTGCTTTCTTTTCATAAATTTTCGGGAAAAAGACAGCATCCATATAGACATCCATCAGATTATGAAAATCCTTTTCATTGCAGCTGGCAACGGGATACATCGTCTTATCTGCATAGGTCATGGCATTTAAAAAGGTATTCAGAGAGCCTTTCGCCAGTTCATTGAAAGGATCTTTGCTTTCGTATTTTCTGGAGCCGCAGAGTACGGAATGTTCCAGAATATGCGGTGTACCGCAGTCATCTGCAGGCGGTGTTTTGAAAGCAACAGAAAATACTTTATTGTGATCCATATTTTTCAGATACAGCAGTCTTGCCCCGCTTTGCTGGTGCTCGAACAAATATGCTGTACTGTGAATATCAGCAACTTCTTCTGTATTTAATAAAGTAAACCCATGGTACGTCTGCATGGGAGTAAAATCGTTCATGTACATTCCTCCTTTTATTTTATTATAT
>CALASU010000293.1 GCA_937888765.1 uncultured Clostridia bacterium
TAAAAACAAAAAGTGCGCAGCCGAAACTGCGCACCGAAAAACGTAGCCTCGATCATTGCTGCAACACAAATTATCCCACGACGGTATAACTAATCAAAGCATACGCTTTTACCTTTTTAAAACACCGATTCTTTCACAACCTGAAACTTATAATAAATCCTTATCTTCTGTTTTTTGATTCGTTTCCCGTTCTCATCCCGCTCATAATAGCCCTGTTCCACTTCTATCCTGTCAATCAGTTTTCGTAACAGTGGCTTTGTCAGTTCTTTCACTTCCGTTACTTCATCTAACAAAGCAAAAAAATCCGTGTAGGCATCTCTCTTTGCTGTATCCACCACAAACCGCTGTTTCAGCTCGTTTATCGACCGTTCAAGGCTCGTCAGCCGTTCCTCATATCCTTTCGATAGGTTCTCATACATCACGGCTGATACACGCCCAAAAGCGTAATCCTCATACAGCTTCTGCACAAGCGTTCCTGTCTTTGCTTTCTCCGCTTCTAACTGCTCCAGAGATTGCAAGCCCGAACTATTTGCCCTTTCCTGCTGTAACTGCTTTTCCTCTGCTTCCAGATCCGAAACGATCTCTTTCTTGTCTTCTTCCGAAAGCGACAGCCAGCCTTGCAGTTCCTTCAGCACAGCATCATACAGCAAATCGTAATCTATGAAGTGGTTACTGCATTCCTTAGAATTATAATGCTTGTATCCACCACAACATAAGTTGTATGTACTGCCTTTCTTTCTGGACGGTGCGGTGGACATATTCCGCCCGCAGTCCGCACACTTGGCAATCCCAGAGAATACATTTTCAAAGCCCTTATTCGGCTTACTCCTGCGGGATACACTTCTGTTTCTCACAAGGTTATATATTTCTTCTGAAATCAAAGCCTCGTGCGTTCCGTCTACCCGAATCCACGCATTCCTCGGATTGTTGACAGATTCCTTCGACTTAAAAGATACCTTTCTCGTTTTGCCGTGTACCGTTCTGCCCAAGTAAACCTCATTTTTCAGCATCTTACAGATCATTCCCGAAGTCCACTCCTTGCGGGTGCTATACGCATCCACATCCAGATACGGACGTTTCAGACAGCGATACACAGCAGGTGTCGCTACGCCCTTACTATTCAAATATTCAGCAATCTCCTGCGGTGCGTGTCCATTCGCCGCCATTTCAAATATCTTCTGCACGATAGGCGCAACCTCCCAATCCACCACAAGATGATTTTTATTTGCACTATCTTTCTTGTAGCCATACGGGGCAAATGCAGAAATATATTCCCCGTTCTGCATCTTGCCCGATAAAGATGCCCGAATCTTACTGCTGATATCCCTTGCGTACATCTCGCCCATAAAAAGCATCATCGGGGCAGTCATCGCCGCCCCGCCTGTCAGATTGAAAGAATCATAACCCTCGATGACAGAGATATAACGTACCCCGTGCTTCGGAAACCATTCGTCTATGTAATCAAGCCCTCTCGCACTGTTTCGCCCTAAACGTGAAAAATCCTTTGTAATCACACAGTTGATATATCCCGCTTCAATATCTGCAATCATCCGCCGAAAATCGGGTCTATCAAAATTCGTACCCGAATAGCCATCGTCCACGTATTCGCCGACAACCGTCAAATTCTGCCGTTTCGCAAATTCCTGCAATACTTTCCGCTGATTGCGGATACTCTGGCTTTCATCTTCGCCTCTGTTCTCATCGTCTTTCGATAATCTCATATAAAATGCCGTTTTATAAATAGTCTGCTGCCTGCTCATTCTTTTTCCTCCTTCTGAGCCGCAGCGATCATGTTTGGTTTAGTATACCATCCATGCTTGCAAATGTCCAAAAGATATGTTTTTATAATTTCTTGTACTGATACGTCATTGACAAATACGCTTTCAATTACTAATTCCTGCTGATCTTTACAATACAGTTTCTTGTCCATTTCCACATTCCCGTCACCAGTATATGACGCAGAAAATTTTTTTATATCTATGTCTTCATGCATGTCATTCGCAGCAGCGGCACGTATGCCGCTGCCACTTTCCTCCTTCAATTACTCTAACTCTTCATCAAAATAGAACGCCTGAAATTCAGTTCCGTCATTCATAATAAACCGCCCCTGTGCATTCTTCGGCACTCGCTCCGCCGCTTCTGAACTATCCAGAATCAACTGCGAAAGATTTCTGTCCGCCCGTCCGCAGATTTTGCAGGTGATATTGCTTCTGATCTGCCCAGATAACACAATGTGGTCGGGTCTTTGTGTTGCCAGAAACAGTGAAATCGAAACCGCCCGCCCCTGCTGAATCAGCAGCTCCATCTTAGCTTCTATCAACTCAATCTTTGCTTTTTCCTCTTTATTACATCCCACTTTATTCAGCATCGCCGCCACTTCATCACAGGAGAAAATAATCCGTTGCATATAATCGCAAAATATCGTTCTGCATTGTGACAGCCCAATTCTGCAATCTTCGCTTTACGCTCTTCCAAAATTTTTTCTAAATCTAAAAGCACCGCCAACGTCTGTTCTCTGTCAAAACAGAAAATACACCGTTCTCTCCAACTCTGAGAATAGTCAACGCCACCCTTGAAATCTACTATATATGCTGTTGTACCCTGCCTGAGTGCCTGCATCAGCATCAATAACATCAGATTACTTTTCCCTGAGCCGGAATTCCCACCTATCAAAATATGATGCGTCTTTTCAAGGTCAATCCTGATAAGACCTTCATAATTCATTCCCAGAACCAGTGCTTTTTCTTCAAAATATTTATCATCCCAATAAACGATGTCTGGAAGCAACTGCTCGCCCGAAACGTAATAAACCAGTATTTTCCTTCTGTTTCTGCCATGCTTCAAACCTACAATCGAAATATTCAAAGCGGCTTCTATCATTTCTTTATGTAAATCCCAGTCTTTTAACGGAATCCCCACGCAATCAAACTCCAAAATTCTGACATTCGGATTTTTGTTGTCTTTTCGATCAGAAAGCAAGATAGGTGTTTCTCTTGCCGAATTATAAAATCCACATCGTCCCAGTTCTCTTTCAATTCTTCTCCTATGCATCGGCAAGCCGATTGCTGCTATTGTGATAAATAATCCAAGTATCCCAAAGAATCCTACTATGATAACCGATAAACTATTCGCCATTTTAGCGAATATTCCAAAACTGTTTGTGTGAAATACAGCTTCCCGCTGATAAAAAATAAAACTAAAACCAATGATATAAATTCCTAAAAAACATACTTTAAACGGATCTTCCTTCATCGCCATCCACCCGGCAGCCTGTTTCTCCAACAGACTCCCTATTTTTGTAGAGTGATTTTCTTTTCTGTTAAAAATCATAACCGATTCCACCTTTCAAACAATGGCATTTAACGGTATTTCCTCGAGTGTACCGTCCATTTTACAAAAATAGACATGGTTGATCCTGCGAAGAAACGCCTGCCATAAATCCCATGAATGCATTTGTTCCATTTTATATAATTCTTCTAACGGATAAGATGAAAGGATATAAACTGTGTGAAAAAGTGCCCATCTGTCACGGAATCTAGCCGGCAGATGTGTTTTATACGGACTTAAGTATCCTAAAAAAGCATCTAACTGAATTTGAGAATTGTATAAATCAAAAACGATAACATCCTGCCCCATATAGGAATCAAACCGCACGGAATTGTTCTGTGGATAGTGTGAAATCCTGCAAATCTCTATGGGTGAATGTTTCTTCAATATACTCTCAAACTTCGGCGCACCTTCTGCACCAAAAATATAAATCACTTCAATATTGCGTTCTTTTAATGCCTCTTCTTCCATACAAAGAGACTGAATTTCTTCTAAATTTTTGATACGAAGCCCCATTTCAGGAAACTTCTGTATGATCTCCATAGGCGATTTCTTTTCTTCGGCACATTGTAAAATGAAGTTGCAATAATAAAAAAATATCCATAGTGATGATC
>CALASU010000294.1 GCA_937888765.1 uncultured Clostridia bacterium
GCGTTGTGCATGCGGGTGAGCAGGTCGTTGATGGCCTTTTCCAGCCCCTGTAGCTCCTTATTGCCGGTGCGCAGTTTATCGTTGGGAGAAAGGGGAGAGGTGGTGGCCAGAGCGTCTTCCAATTGATGCAGCATCTGGGGATCCAGCTTTTCCTGGGTGAGCTGCTGGGTGGTGATGGCCATCTTTTCCAGGGGCCACAAAAGCCGCTGGGCGGTGCGCCTGCCGGAAAAATACTGGATGATCAGCACCAGCCCCTCCACACCGAAAAGGCCCATGAAGACGTACTGCATGGCTTCCAGGAAGGCGGCGTTATGCACCGTTTGCAGGATTTGGTTGCCGTCGGTGAAGGTATAGGTGAGGGAGGGAAGACGGTGGAAAAAGGGAAGCGCTGTATCCCAGGAAAGGCTGCGGCCGGTGTGGGTGTTCAGGTCCGTGCCGGCGGCACTTTCGCCAAGATAGCACCATACCACCAATAAAAATGCAATCAGCAGCATATCCACCAGCAGAAAATTTCTCAGCGTGCGGAAAAACCACACCCGGTTGATGCGGTTGGCAATGGAGCGGGTTTTGACGGATTGTACATTTCCAGCACTCATACATCGTCCCTCAATACATACCCCACACCCCGGATGGTGTGCAGCAGTTTCTTATCGTATGGATCGTCAATTTTATTGCGCAGGTAGCGCACATACACGTCCACCACGTTGGTTTCGCCCATGTACTGATAGCCCCACACCTGGGTGAGGATCTGTTCCCGGGAAAGGACGTCAGAGAGCGTATTCTGATGTTTGAAATTGCATAAAGAAAGTTTATGACTGAAATACTGCCTTTTGCCGCTGAATGGTAATTTCTGTGAAGTCTGGCTATTCAGTCCGGCAGACCTGCATTCTGCTCTGTGCGTATAGCAATAAATTTCGACAGGATGTATAATAAAAAAGACAAAAGGCGGACGGGAAACCCGCTTGTTTTGTCTGAAAGGATTAAAAAAAGGGGTCATTTTTAAGAAAGAGGTAGTATTTATGCAGGAAAAACAGAAAATTAAAGTCATTTTGGCGGATCGGGACGGATTTTATCTGCAGCGGCTGAAACGCTGTCTGGAGAGAAAAGAGGATATGCTGGTTCTGGGAATGACGGACAGCGGACCGGAGCTGCTGGAGATGGTGCGGAAAACACAGCCGGATGTGATTTTGATGGATATTCTTCTGGGCGACAGAGATGGTTTCTGGGTGCTTGAAAATCTGAAAAAAGAGGAAATACAATGTCTGCCGATTCTGATTTCTGCCATCGACAGCGATAAGCTGGTCAGACGGGCAATCTCTCTGGGGGCAGAATATTATCTGGCAAAGCCGATACAGGGCGAATTGCTTTTAGAGCGTATATATCAGCTTTTGGATCGGGAAGAAGAGGACGAAGAAATAGAAGCAGAGCTTGCCGAAGAACAGCCTTATGCTGAAGAAACTGCATTTCGCAGTCTGGAAAGTGAAATTTCCGTATTGCTCAGTCGTATGGGGATTTCTGCCAGTATCAAAGGATATCATTTTATCAGAAAGGCAGTGCTGATGGCGGTGGAGGATCAGGAGGTGCTGACAGGCATCACAAAAGGACTGTATCCCGATATTGCAAAAGCATATCGTACGACCTCGAGCAAGGTGGAAAGAGCCATTCGCCATGCTATTGAAAGTGCATGGAAGAAAAATGGACAGCAGGTATATTTTGAAGTGGCAGGTTATCTGCCGCAGGACAAGCCGACAAACGGGCAGTTCATTGCGGCACTGTCAGAATATTTTCGCGTGCATAATGATACAAGACCGAAGAAAATCGGATAAGAATAAGAAGTAGGAGAAAAAGACGGAAATCCTTCGGGAAATTTCCGTCTTTTTTCTGTAAAAAAAATGCAGGATACCGTTGTAATTCTTTTTATATCATTATAAAATAAAATGAAAAAAATAACAGAAACCAGACAAAAGAAAATAAATTATATATGAGGTGGAACTATGGAATTATCTAAAATTGCAATGGGCATCAAACCCTCCAGCACAATGGCGATTTCTGCAAAGGCGGCACAGCTGAAAGCCGAAGGTATGGATATGGTAACATTCGGCGTGGGCGAACCCGATTTTGATACGCCTGCACATATCTGTCAGGCGGGCATTGAGGCTATTCAGAAAGGTGCAACACGCTACACACCCGCAGCAGGTACAATGGCTCTGCGTCAGGCTGTCTGCGATAAACTGAAAAAAGATAACGGTCTTGTATATGAACCTGCACAGGTTGTCATCAGCAACGGTGCAAAGCACTCTCTGATGAATACCTTTATGGCAATCCTGAATGAAGGGGAAGAAGTCATCATTCCCGCTCCTTACTGGCTGAGCTATGCGGAAATGGTGCGTATTGCGGGCGGTGTGCCTGTGATCATCCACACAAAGAAAGAAAATCAGTTCATGGTAACAAAAGAAGAACTGGAAGCGGCATATACAGAAAAAACAAAGGCAATGATTCTGACAAGCCCCTCCAACCCTACAGGTATGGTTACTGCATTAGAGGATTTACAGATGGTAGCAGAGTTTGCTGTCAGCCATGATATTTTTGTGATTTCCGACGAAATTTATGAAAAACTGATCTATGATGCAGAGAAAAAACATATCAGTATTGCTTCTCTGGGCAAGGAAATCTATGACAGAACCATTGTCATCAACGGCGTTTCTAAAAGCTATGCCATGACAGGCTGGAGAATCGGCTATGCGGCGGCACCTCTGGCAGTTGCAAAGCTGATGGCATCCCTGCAGTCCCATATGGCATCCAACCCCAACTCCATTGCACAGGAAGCAACACTGGCGGCTCTGAATGGTCCTCAGGACTGTGTGGCTGAAATGTGTGCGGAATTTAAAAAACGCAGAGATTATATCTATGAAAGAGAAGAAGCGATTCCCATGATTTCTGCACTGAAGCCCGAAGGTGCATTTTATCTGTTCGTAGATGTTTCCGGCACATACGGCAAAACATATGCAGGACAGCCTATTCAGTCTGCGGCAGATTTTGCGGCAGTACTGCTGGATCAGAAATATGTGGCTGTCATTCCCTGTGCAGATTTTGGTATGCCTGACTATATTCGTCTGTCCTATGCAACAAGTATGGAACTGATTAAAAAAGGTATGGATCGTATTGAAGAACTGGTAAATGGATTACAGTAAAAAACAGCAGGAGGGGTTCTATGAGTTATGAAGTACTGGAAAGCAAGCTGACCTATCAGGGGAAAATTGTAAATGTAACTGTGGATAAACTGCAGATGCCCGATGGCAAAGAAGCCTACAGAGAAACTGTCATTCGCGGAAAACGTGCGGCGGCTGTGCTGCCTGTGGACGCAGACGGACGTATTTTCTTTGTTCGTCAGTACAGACATGCCTTTCAGGAAATGCTTCTGGAAATCCCTGCGGGCGTGATGGAAGCGGACGAAGATCCTGCGGTATGTGCGGTGCGTGAACTGGAGGAAGAAATTGGCAAAAAAGCGGACAAACTGGAAAAACTCTGCGAAATGTATCCGACAGTCGGTTTTTGCAGTGAAAAAATATATATTTATTTTGCAACAGAACTGACAGAAGGTGTGCAGAAGCTGGATGCCGATGAATTTATAGAAATCGAAACCTATACACTGGATGAAGCGATTGCCATGATTACAAACGGCGAAATCAAGGATGGTAAAACCGTTGCGGCACTGTTTGCGTGGAAAGCAATGAAATAAAAATAAAAAATAAAAAATAAAAAATAAAAACAGACATACTTTTTTCAGACGAGCCATATCCTCTAAAAAGGGGGAATGGGTATGAAAAAACGAAGTCATCAGACAGACAAACGAGTGATCTTCTGTGTCGTTTGTCTGTTTTTTTTAATTGGTGCATTGGGGGGGGCTTTGGCGGCAAATCTGTTAAAGGCACAGCAGAAAGCGGAGCTTGCGACGTTTCTGGAAACGGCATTATTCACGCAGGAAGAAGTGAATTTTCGGGGGATTTTCTGGAAATATCTGAAATATGATATACTCATCTGGCTGGGTGGATGGATGCTGCCGGGGCTGTTTCTGTCTGCGGCGGCGTTTTTATTCCGCAGTATTGCTGTAGGGTTTACCTCGGCAACCCTTTTGCTGACTTATGGCATAAAAGGAACATGGACAGCAGTCGTATCCTTTTTGCCGCAGAATCTTCTGCTGATTCCGACTTATAGTATACTGATGACTGCGGCTGTATATTATCTGCTTTCTGCGCAGAATGAAACGGGCAAGCGTGCCTTAAAGAGGGAACGGCGGCGCAGACGGGTGGAATATTGTATTTTGTTTGTAGGTTCGGTATTACTTCTGCTGCTGGCAGCGGGGCTGGAACGGGCTGTGATACTGTAAAATAAAAATAAATTTTTATTCATAAAGTATACGAATTGTTTACAAAAAGTTCACAAACTTGCTTTTTTTTACACAAAAAATATCGACAATCCTTTGAAAACTCAGTATAATCAGAATAATTCAGTATAGTAGAGTCCGGAAACGAAAGGGATTGTGAGAATGGAAAAACGAATCAATGAGTTTACTGCTTATTTACGGGAAGAAAAGAAAGCATCTGAAAATACGATCTTTTCGTACAGCAGAGATTTAAAGGGCTTTTGCCGCTTTATGGAAAGTGTTGGCGTGCTGGAGCCTGAAAAGATGAACCGCACCAACGTGATGGCATATGTGTATGAATTGCAGAAAGAGAAAAAGGCAAGTGCGACAATTTCCAGAAATATTGCTTCCATTCGTTCTTTTTTTCAGTATTTATTCAGAAAAGGGATTGTGACAGACAATCCTGCGGCAGATCTGGAATTGCCTAAGGTGGAAAAGAAAGTGCCTGAGATCCTGTCTCTGGAAAAAGTTGAACTGTTGCTGGAACAGCCCGGCGGGGAAGATGACAAGGAA